>JAACDW010000123.1 GCA_009936775.1 Pseudomonadota bacterium | reverse complement strand
GGCCGACGCGATTTTTGGCCGGCTCGCATCTGTACGCCACCTTGCATGACATCAGTGCGCAGCAGGCAGTGATGCAAACGATTCCTGCTGGCACCGTGGTCATTGCGCATTTTGACCTGGCCCATGCGGGGTCGCCGAATAACAGCGACCTTGGCCGTTATATGGTGAAGCTGGTAGCTCTGCGTACCGCGGCACCTGTCGCGCCCACCTGGGATAATCGCGACCCGCAATGGCAGTCCCCGGCGGACTTGCACACCCATCATGAATTACCTGTCGCTTGGGCTGCATTGTGGCGCTGGATGCGTGGCGAGTCGCGCTTCCCGGTGGGCCAGCAGGTGGCGGCAGACCACACACAAATACACTCGCTAGTAGAGCAGTTGCGCAGCTCGAGCCAACAGCAGCGCCTGACGGCTCTGTATGCGCTTGCTGCACTGGGCGCCGATGCTGTAGAGGCGCTGGTTGAGCTGTTGCTCGCCACAGCGGGGCAGAGTCGGCATCACAACGCGGCAGGCAAAGTATTGCCAAGCCAGTCTCAGCACCACCTGGATCGTTTTTTTCTTGAGGGCCAGTTCACCCCGGAAGATAGCGCTATAGCGCTTGGCCTAATTGGCCAGCCGGCTGCTCAGTGCCTAGGGCGGTTGCTCGGTCATGAGGACCCATGGATACGCATGAACGCGGTATATGCCTTGGGCGATGCTGGCGCTGATGTAGCTCTGGCTTTTTTGGGGCAGATCAACCAACTGCTGTTCGATGCGGAAGCCAGCGTAATTCGAGTAACGCTAGATGCCTTAGCGGCTCTCGGCAGGTTGGACGCGAACATCGTTGGGCGGCTTGCTCAGTTTATCCGTCGGCAGGGTCCCCAATGGGGCGCCGATAGCCAGTCAGACCTGCGTTTGGCCCTGCTGGAGCAGATGCGTTACCTCAGCACCATAGTGCTGCTGAACTGGGCCTCCCACGCCCAGCGTCAAGAGCCAGAGCAAGACCCCGAGATGCTTGCCAAAGCGGAGTCGGCGCTACTGCACAGTCTCAAGGATGAAAACGGTTATCCCGCGCGGTTGGCGTGTTTTGCACTGGAGCGTTGTGGCTCAGTGGCAAGTCTGCGCGCAGTCATACACTACCTTCGCGGTCGTGCTTGGGACGCCGAGCAAAATACCCGAGCGATGGGCGCATGGACCGTGGCCCATAGAAACGCCACCTTGGCGCGTTTGCACGCCTTGTCAGAAACTTAGGCAAGTTCGGCCTTGAGGGTATTACTGTGCTTTGCCCCGGTTCCTTGGTGTCAAAACGATAACACTCAAAGGGGAGTGGTGCTGGAGCACAAAAAAATGGGGGCTTTGTTGGCCAATTACATTGACGAGAAAAATCAAAGCACGGTAAATCTGGTCGGGCCAGCGCAAGGCCTAAGCCCTTCGCCTACAAAATCAAGTAACAAAAAGGTGACATCTTGGCTGTTGTAACAACTCGACTCGGCAAGGTTCGCGGATTTGCCCAAGGCGGCGTAAACACTTTTCTTGGACTGCGATACGGCCAGCCGCCGACGGCTTCGCGCCGTTTTAAGGCGTCTTTAATGGCTGAAGGTTGGCAGGGGGAGTTCGCCGCAACTGATTACCCGAACCGAGCCATGCAGGAAAAAGAGCTAAGCACCCTTGGCTTGCCTGTGGGCGGTGCAACAGACGAAGATTGTCTGTTTCTCAATATTGTGACGCCAGCAGCCAAGGCTGCGCTGCGCCCGGTGCTGGTTTGGTTCCACGGCGGTGGCTTTGTTAACGGGTCTGCCAATGAGTATGACGGCAGCGTGTTGGCCGAGCAGGGCGGCGTTGTCGTGGTCACAGTGAACTCCAGACTCGGCATGTTCGGCTTTTTTGACTGGTCTTATTTTGGTGACGAATACGCAGGCTCCGCCTGCAACGGGTTGCGCGACCAGATACTGGCGCTGAACTGGATTCGTGAAAACATTGAAGACTATGGCGGCGACCCTTCCAATGTGACGATCTTTGGTCAGTCCTCGGGAGGTTCATCGGTGCTGAGTTTGCTGGCTGCTCCCGCCGCCGATGGGCTTTATCACAAGGCCATTGCCTGTAGCGCGACTGCAGTTTATCGACCGCCAACTGACCGCAGCCAAGAGCTTGCCGAGCGCTTGGGCTGCGGGCGCGACGACCTGTTGGCCGAAGTATTGAAAATGCCTGCCCGCGACATTGTGCAGATTAAAGCTGGCGGCAGTATCAGCGTGGACGGCACGGTTGTAACACGTGACACCTTTCAGGCCATCGTCGAGCGCGGCAGGGCCGGCGTACCTTTGTTGGCGGGCACTGCGGCGACAGAGGGCACTCTCTATACGAGGGGCAAGGATGAGGCGCAAGGGCACTATGACTGGCTCAATCGCTACCTCGCTACCGATATGCTCTGCGGCAAGCAGCCGGATGCGTATTTGAGCGCCCTTGCGGCGGCCTATCCTGAGGCTTCAGCGGGCAAGATTCATGAGATGGTTTGGACCGATATGTTTCGCCGTATTTGTTCAACCGCTGCCGAGTTGTCGGCGACCAAGGGCGCCGGCGGCTGGCTTTATCGCTTTGATCTACCAGTGAATAAAACGAATGGCGAGCATGTCGGTGTGCCCCATGCCTGTGACATGGCCTTTACCTTTAATACCGTGGCCAAACCATCCTCCAATGCCTATACCTTTCACGATGTTGCAGATTCTCTGGTGCAGCAGGTAGGCCGCGATTGGTCGAGCATGGCGATAGCCATGGCACGAAGTGGCGATCCGAACGCCCAGCAGGCAAGCGGTCTACCTTTCTGGCCCCAGTACGAACCCGAGCAGCGGCAATGCCTACACATTGATGCGCCGTTTAGTGTGGCCGCAGACCCAGACGCCGCGCACCGCCGCCTGTGGGCGTCGGCCTGAGGGCTATGCCTCTTGCCGCGGTGCCTGCCTTGTAGGTTATTGTCCGCCGTGTGGATACGGCGTTATAAAGGAACGACAAACAAAGCGATGACGAACTTAAGGAGGGCTTTTGAGCATGACCCAAAACGTACTTTTGGTTGAGAAAAAAGACGGTGTTGCAACGCTTACCTTGAACCGGCCTGACCAGATGAACGCGCTGTCGCTAGAGCTGCGCTGGGCATTGCAGGCGGCGCTGGAAGATGTGCGCACCGATCCTGATGTTGGTGTGGTTATTCTCACTGGCGCCGGTAAAGCCTTTTGTGCGGGTTTGGACCTAAAAGAAATGGCTAAGCCTGCGGCCGGTAAGCGCGCTGCCCAGCCCATGGACCCGCCGTCGCTGCTACGCGCAGTCAACAAGCCGATAATCGGTGCGATTAACGGCGTGGCCATTACCGGTGGCTTTGAAATTTCGCTGTCATGCGATTTGTTGGTAATTACTCCGGAGGCGCGTTTTGCTGACACCCACGCTCGGGTTGGGCTGATTGCTGGTTGGGGGCTCGGTGCTCGGCTGTCGCGGGCGGTGGGTTTGGCCCGCGCTAAAGAGCTGTCTTTGACCGGTAATTTTTTGTCTGCTGAACAGGCTTACGACTGGGGGCTGGTGAATCGCATCATCCCCAAGCAGAAGCTATTACCCACCTGTCATGCCTTGGCTCAAGACATGTTGTCCTGTGTGCCCGAGGTAATGAACGAGTACAAGCGCCAAATTGATCATGCGTATGACTTGGCCCTTGGTGACGCTATGACCTATGAGGTAGATATCTGCCGCCGTCACCGCAGTCCCGGACCAGATAAGATTGCCGAGCGACGGTTACGAGTTCAGCAGCGTGCGCGCAGCCAAATAGATGCCTAACTCAGCGTATGAAGTGCCTGTACAGTCACGAGCGCGTGCCGAGGCGCTAAAAATTCGAGTATGGTTGGGTGGGGCGCAGAGCACTTCGGTGGCGGGCACAGGCCCTGGCGCCTGAGCTATTGGAGTGGGAAAACGGAACGGCCCTGCAAGCCGTTCCGTGTCTGCAGGGCGCTATTGAAAGTTTGCGCGCAGCGTTATGCCCCAGGTGCGAGGTTCAACAAAGTAGTCGGTGAGCGATCCTTCGCGGATCACCGAGTTGAATGATCCGGCGCTGTAGTCTTCATCGAACGCATTTTTCGCCCAGAGGGAGACATCGTAGCGATCGCCATCAAATCGGTAACCCAGCTTGATGTTGGTTAGGCCGAATGCGGCGCGTTCTTTGTTGGGGTCGTTATCGGTGCCAGTGGTGGTATCACCACGCCAACTGTAGTCCGCTCGACCATAAAGGAAACCCTCACCAAGCTGGCGTTCGCCGATTAAAGACGCGTAATACGACCACTCTGGCGTGCCGCCAACCGCATTCCCTGTAGCATCACAGACCGTTGGGAAGTTGGGTTCATTGGCGTCAGGTTCCGCGCCAAATGGGGTACGGATACAGGCGCCGCCGACAAAGCTCTCGTAGGCTGCATCTACATTTGCAACGCCGCCTGCAAACGACAGCCAAGGGTTGATCAAGGCAAGCACATCAGCCTCGAAGCCTCGGCTTCTGATTTCGCCGGCGTTTTGCAGAACAAAACCTGTGCCGACAAAGGTGTTGGCTTGAAAATCTTCAAAGTCGGTTTGATAGGCGGATACGTTGAGCCGCACACGCTTGTCGAGGAAGTCGCCTTTTAGGCCAACTTCGATGGAATCAGATGTTTCCGGATCGAACAGCAGTGGTGCGCCTGTGGCAGGCGAGATACGGTCAATGTTGGTGCCACCGGATTTGTAGCCGCGGCCCCAAGAGATGTAGCCCATGATTTCTTCTGCGAAGAAATAAGACAGCTTTACAGTGCCGGTAAGTGCAGTATCGGAAAATGTCTCGTTATCAACGTCAGGCACAAGTGGCGACAGTGGTGTGAACGCGGCCCAAATGGGCGAGAAGATTGACTCAGTAAACACGACGTTCATGTCTTTCTCTTCGTCCAAATAGCGTAGGCCTGCGGTCAACACCAGATCTTCGGTCAGATCAAAATCAGCTTGGGCAAAAACCGCCCAGCTGGTTTGCTTCTGGGTAGAAAAGTTGTCCGCATATTCACCCGCAGGAAATGCCGCACCGTTGCATACGGCGTCGGCAATGCCGAGCAACGGACAGACCGCTGCGCCACCGATCAAAGCTGACGTGGGTAAGCCGCCGGTCAGCAATATGTTTGCTGCAGTGCCTAAGCCCAAGCGGTTTTCGCGGTCGATCTGCTGATCGAAATAGTACAGACCTGCTACATAGGTAGTTTGCCCATTTGGGCTGCCTGAGATGCGCAGCTCTTGGCTGAATGTGTCTTGGTCCGTGTTGCCGCCACTGACGTTCAAAATGTCCAGCGAGTTGAAATCGGCATCGACGAAGTCATCGGCCACATAGGTGCGGTAAGCTGTTATCGAGGTTAGGCTTAGGGTCTCGCTGAGATCCCAGCTCAGTTCAACAGACAAGCCAGACTCTTCGATGTCAGCAAAGGGATCGATGTCTTGGGCGGCTATGTCATCATTAGCTTGTGCAGCGAGTACGACAGGCGTGCCGCTAAATCCAACGAGACCGGCAACAACGTCTAGCGGTAGCACGAAGCTCGCGCCCGGCAAATTGCCAGTTGGCGGTAGCGCGCCACCGGCACCAAGGAACAAAGCGGTAGTGTCGCCGGGACCGTCGAGGATGTTCCTCGTCGCACAGCAGGCTTCGTTAAGCTCAGAATAGTCTGCGATGACCCGGGCATTGAAACCTGCATTGTTGTCGTAGAGGAACTGCGCTCGCAGGTTGTAGCGATCGCGCTCGTTCAGGTCATTGCCAGAGGTAATATTGTCGATGTAGCCGTCGCGCTGGGTGCCGCTGGCAGACAGGCGAATGGCTGAAGTGCCCTCGACAATTGGAATACTCACAGCGCCCTTCACGTTGCCGTAGCTCTCGGAGCCAGTTTGGCCCTCGAGGAAACCTTCCATCGCGTCAAGATTAGGCTTGGCCGTCAAAAACTGTACTGCGCCGGAGGCAGTATTTTTGCCAAACAACGTGCCTTGTGGGCCCTTTAGCACTTCAACGCGCTCGACGTCGACGATATCGCCGATGCCCGAAGACTGACGAGACCGATAGACGCCGTCCACATAGATGCCAACAGATGACTCTAAAGAAAGGCTGTTACCGGCTGTACCGACGCCACGAATGTTGAAATTCGTCTGAGCGCCGCTTTGATTGTTGTAGATAGTCAGACCGGGGACAAAAAATTGCAGTTCCAGCACATCGTCGATGCCTGCATCATTCAGAAACTCCTGATCGAACGCAGACACCGCAATGGGAACGTCCTGTATGCTCTGCTCGCGCTTTTGCGCGGTAACAATGACTTCTTCAATAACCAGTTCATCTGCACGGGCGTTGGCGCCAACACAAAGCATCAGTAACGCCACCAACACGAGTCGTGTCCAATTACCGTTTGCTGAACTTCCAATTGCTTGGGTTGTATTATTCACGGAGATTTATGCACCTATGTTTTGTTTTGTTTTG
>JAACDW010000122.1 GCA_009936775.1 Pseudomonadota bacterium | reverse complement strand
TCGTGCTGATTGGTCATCCACTGCTGTAGCAAAGCCAGATCTGTCAGTGTTTCCTGCCAGCCGTTTGGCCCCATATCACCGACTTCGATGAGATCAGGCAGGCTCTCACCATGACCGCGTAGATCCGGTGCGAGCACGTTGAAACCAGCATCGGTGAGCGCTGTGGCAAGTTCGGCATAGCGCTGGCTATGCTCGCCCATGCCGTGGGCAATCAGTATGTTGGCGCGGGCCTTGTTGGGCGCATCGCACAGCCATTGGCGGCAGAAAATACGGTGTCCGTCACGCTGCACAAACCGCCTCTCCGCTGAATCTTCCAAGCTACTCTCTCGTCCTGCTACTGGCCGCAGAATATAGCCTACCTGACAACGAAAAGACTAACGGCCCGCTAACGCAGGCGTAATGGCTGCACAACTATGGCGCAGGCTTGCCGTTACCTTGCAATTGCCCCTTGGTGCTCTAGGGTAGGGGGCTGTGCAGCAGCGAACGGAGTTTTATGCAGTCTTCCAATCAGGGTTTTGGTGGAGATTTGGATCGATTGATTTTCTTTGGCAGTGTCGCCGGCATCATCTCGCTATGCGTACCACTGGCTCTCTATCCAGAACAAGGGGGGGAAATTTTGGGTCGCGCTTTCGACTTTTTGACCCAGAACTTTGGTGTCATGTACGTTGCTGGAGCATCTATTACCTTTGCGTTTCGGCTGTATCTCGCATTCAGCCGCCATGGCGACATTCGACTGGGCAACAGTGAGCCTGAATTTTCCACTCTGAGCTGGGCTGCCATGCTGTTTTGCGGCGGAATTGGAACCAGTGTGCTGTATTGGGGGGTTGTGGAGTGGGCCTATTACTATCAGGCGCCGCCCTATGGCGTGACACCAGCCACCCCCGAGGCGATGCTGTGGTCGGTAAGCTACCCGATTTTTCATTGGGGCTTAATGGGTTGGTCACTGTATGTGTTACCGGGTGTCGCCATTGCCTACAGCTACTATGTGCGTGGTGCTAAATCGCTGCGCTTGAGCGATGCCTGTGAGCCGGTAATTGGTCGCCATGCTAAGGGTCCGCTGGGTCGCGCAATCGACTTGTTGTTTGTCGTTGGCCTAGTCGGCGCGTGCAGTATCGGCATCGGGCTGGCGGTGCCACTCATTGGTGCCTGTGTTGCTCAACTGTTAGGCGTTGAGCGCGCCACCTTGGGCTTCACGCTCGACATCGTGGTGATTTTAGTGGTAACCAGCATCTTTGCTGGCAGTGTTTGGATGGGCCTTGAGCGCGGTATCAAACGTCTTAGCGACCTTACCGTGCTGCTGGCGATGCTGCTGTTGGTATTCATTTTGGTGGCAGGGCCGACGCTGTTTATCCTCGAACTAGGCTTAGAGAGTGTAGGGCATATGCTGCAAAATTTTGTCCGCATGAGTACCTATACCGACGCTGCCGGCACCACGGATTTTGTTGAGGCATGGACGGTATTTTATTGGGCATGGTGGCTGGCCTTAGGGCCCTATATGGGGGTTTTCATCACCAAAATTTCTCGCGGCAGAACGCTACGTGAGCTGATTTTGGGAGGGATTGGCTACGGTACGCTGGGCTGCACCGTGTTTTTCGCGATTCTCGGTAACTACGCTTTGTACCTTGAAATGAACCAAGTGTTTCCTGTGATCGAAACTTTGAACAATGCCGGCGCACCGGCGGCGATTGTAGGCGTGCTTGGCACACTGCCTTTGTCTGATATCGCAGTGCTCGTGTTTACCGTGGTTTGCGTCATCTTTGCGGCCACCAGCTACGACTCCGCATCCTACACGCTGGCTGCCTCGGCGACTCGCGCGCTGGCCCCCGAAGATCACCCGCACCGAGCCCATCGGGTCTTCTGGGCGTTTTTGCTGGGTTTGCTGCCGATCACCTTGGTCTACATGGGCGGCCTGCGACCGCTACAGTCCGCGGTTACGCTAGCATCGGTGCCGTTGTACTTGGTTACCGTTTTGATGACGCTTTCACTCTGGCGCTCCATACATGCCGCAGAAGCCGCGCAGGCGACGACTGCCCAACTGCCAGAGCCCTCTTGAACAGACTCTTGAACACACTCTTAAAAACAACAGGAGCAAGCGTTGGCTGAACTCGATTGGCACTGGCTTACCTTATCGCAGGCCTGTCAGCGCCTGAAAAGTGGGCAGGCAAGCGCATTGCAGTTGACCCAAGAGACCTTGGCTCGGGCAGCGGCGCTTGGCGAACAGACCCGCTGTTATGCACGGCTACTTGACGAAGAGGCGCTAGCAAGCGCGCGCGCGCTGGATGAAAAACAGGTATCGGGTGAACCCCTGGGCTTACTCCATGGCGTGCCCATTGGCATTAAGGATCTGTTGTATACCCGGGGCCTGCCAACCGCTTCAGGCACCCGAGTCATGCACAACTTTTGTCCTGCCTATGACGCCACTGTGGTGGAGCGTTTGCGTGCCGCCGGGGCGGTTCTGCTGGGTAAGACCCAACTCACCGAAGGGGCCTTTGGGGCGCATCATCCAGACATTATGCCGCCACTCAACCCGTGGAACGCGAACGCTTGGTCCGGGGTTTCTTCTTCTGGTTCCGGCGTGGCGGTTGCTGCCGGGGTAGCTTTTGCTGCGATCGGCTCAGATACCGGCGGCAGTATTCGCTTCCCCTGCGCCAGCTGCGCTTTAGTGGGTTTAAAACCAACCTACGGACGGGTGAGTTTGTATGGTGCCTTCCCCTTGGCTAATAGCATGGACCATCTCGGGCCGATGACCCGTAGCGTTGCGGACGCAGCGCGCATGCTTTGTGTGATGGCCGGCTACGACGCGAAGGACCCGAATTCGCTGGATGCGCCGGTGCCGAATTATCTGCAATCGCTGTGCAGCCGCGAGGATGGCCCCATGCCTTTGCAAGGTCGTCGCATTGGCATCGATTGGTCCTATGTCAGCAATGGAGTTGAAAGCTCTGTCGTCGAGGTGACCCGGCGCGCGCTGCGTCAGCTTGTCGACTTAGGTGCTCAGGTCATAGAAATCAGTGTGCCGCAAAGCGCGCGCATTTTAGCCGAAGCTTGGGGCCTGACCTGTGGTGTTGAATGCGCTCAGGCACACGCGGACTATTTCCCGGCCCAGCAGGATCAATATGGGCCGGTGCTGCGCGGTCTTATCGAGCTTGGCCTGCGTACGCCCCACGGCGACTATCAGGCGCTGCACCAGCTGCGGCGAGAATTTTCAAGCCAGTTAGACGAGGTGCTGGAGCAGGTCGACGCCATTATCTCCCCCTGTATGCCATTGGCCACACCGTCAACCCAGCTGATGGATAACGGCGCGCCAGCAGAGGAAGGGCAGGCAGACTTTCTGCTGTTTACTGCGCCCTACGACTATTCCGGCCATCCGACACTGACGCTGCCTATGGCCGCCGTAGGCCAAGAACTACCCGGATCCTTCCAGTTGATTGGACGCAAGCTTGATGAAGCCACGCTGCTTCACTTGGGTTCTGCATTTGAACAAGCGACTGCGCCGATTATCTACCCAGAGTTGGAGGCCTAGGCCGATGAACCAAGGCCCAACTGTCAGCTACCCACGGTTAAAAGTGCTGCTGACGGTTTGTCTGCTGTGCGGTCTAGCGGCTCGCCTCGCCGCGGATCCGGTGCAAGGCTGGTGGCAGTCGGCGGATTCTGTTCTATATGTGCATATCGACGACGGTCAGGCGCATATTGTTGCCGCCGGTATTTTGAATCCTGCCCTTGTGCGTGGCGAGCCAGTCAGCTGGAGTGCGGCCCAGCCACTGCTCGATGGCGGCAACAGCCAGCCTGAACTGCGCACCCGGCCACTGCTGGGGTTGGATCTTGCCGAGAACTACACTCGGCAGAAGAAACGCTGGCAGGGCAACTTGTACGACCCGCGCTCCGGCCGTCAGTTTCAGTCACATATGTCAGTAGTCGAGGGTGACCTGAGCATTCGCGCCTACGTGGGAACCCCCATGTTTGGGCAGACCCGCATCTTCCAACCCTATGATCCCTGCAGGACTTATGGTGACAGCAGGATGGTGTTGTGGGCGGGCGCCACGGCGCCGGTTTGTTTGCAGACCAACTGAGCAGATGGGTTTGCGGCGCTAGGTGCTGCAGATAAACACCAAGCCCAACTGCGCGGGCACCGGCCGGTCCTCCATTGGTTTGAGCGTTAGCCGTTCACCCACTCGATCTACCTGCATTATGCCGGCAGTGATTTCTACCCACCCCTTGATCCGATAGACGCCCTCTGCTTGCCGGTCCAACAAGGCATACAGCTCTTCGAGTGACAGGGCTTGCTGCTGATACCAAGTCCGTGCGGCGAAGCTCGCCGTTTTTGTCGTGGAAAGCGTTGCAGTGAGAGGGTGCCGGCGTGTCCAGCCAAGCACGGTGGCCAACAAGCTGGGGTCGGTAGTGGTGAGCTGAGCTGTCAGCCTGCGCAGTTGGAATGCTGGGTTGTGGTCCATTTTACTGACAATCAACAAGTCAGCCTGATCGACTTGGGCATTGACCAGTTGGCCCACGTACTTATCCTTGCTTTGGCTGCGGAAGTTTTCGGCGTCGACAACGACGATTAACGCCTGCGGAGTAAAACCGGGATAGTGACAGTGCTGCCAAACTCTTGCAGGCTCCGCCACCCCACTGGTTTCCATAATGACCCGCTGCAGCGGCAAGTTGCTCAGCTGGTCCAGAGCCTTACTCAAATCGTCACTAATACTGCAGCAAATGCAGCCATTGCTCAGGCCAATAACTTGGCCGTCGGGCGAAGCGCTTTTGATTAACGCAGCATCGATATTGATGTCGCCAAAGTCGTTAACCAATACTGCGGTGCCCGCAGGCATCGTAGGTTGCGCAAGCAAGCGGTTAATTAACGTGGTTTTGCCAGCGCCCAAATAACCGCCAATGACGGTTATGGGGACTGGGTTCGGCTGCTGCAGGTTCGCGCCCATGGCGTCGTTGTCGCTCATTTAACCGGGAAGACCTTGCCCTCGAATACTGTGGCCACTACATCGAGGTCGCGCAGCGCCATGGGATCGCAGGTCAGTGGGTCTTCGGCCAGTACGGTGAAATCGGCTTTTTTTCCGGCGCGCAGACTGCCGGTGATGTCTGCCATGCCAATGGCATGGGCGGCGTTTATGGTAATGGCTTGCAACGCCTGCTGCTGGGTCAGTCGCTCAGCGGCACCCATAACGTGGCCGACGTGATTCTCGCGGTTTACTGCCACCCACATGCTGTTGAGTGGTTCCGCCGGGGCCATGGTGAAGTCCGAGTGCACGGTGGTGTTAATGCCTGCGGCAAAGCAACTGCCTAAGCGCGCCATTTGGCTTGCCCGCTCATAGCCAATGCCGGCAGATGCGTAGCTGTCTGATAGCTCGTGCAGATAGTAAACATTGGCAGACACTTGGGCGCCGAGGGCAGCAATGCGCCGAATTTGCTCGGGTGTACTGAAGCCGAAGTGCTCCAAGGTAAAGCCATGATTGAAGCGGGGTTTTTCATCCTGCATGCGCTGCAAAATATCCAGCGTCAGCTCTACCCCCAGATCACCGGTCACATGCACATGAATTTGGTAGCCAGCGTGCCAGTAAGCGCGAATATGCCGCTCCAGTTCCTCTGGCGCGGCCAACCATTCACCGTGGTGACCGTCGATATAGCCCGGTTCCTGCAGTTGCGCCAGTTGGCTGCAAAATGCGCCGTCGCAGAACAACTTAATATGTTTGCCAAAGTGCAGCCGGTGACTGTTGCGGGCCATAAGTGCTGCCGCCAGCTCTGGACCTTCTTGCGGTTTACGGCCGCCTTGGGTCAAGCGTGTGCCGTGCACCACCAAGCGGGTGCGAAAGGGCACGTCGTCGCCTTCTAGCTGCTCGGCTAAGGCCTTGGCTTCGGTGTCGAAGTTGAACAAGCCTGTCGCCAAATCACCAATGCTGGTATGACCGCCGTGGTGCACCACCTGCTTTAGACGCTGCAGGCCCTCGGCGTATCGCTCGGGTGCCAAAATCCACGGGTTGAGCCGATTGATGGCGAAGCCAAGCCCCACCTCAAAAAAATGGCCGTTATCGATGTCAATTTGCATGCCGGGTTTAATTTGCGCGGGGTCAATGCCCGCCATACGCATGGTGGCATCATTCATGTACAGCTCATGAAATGAGCGATGCCAGACGACAATAGGCCGCTGCTCGCTGACCGCGTTAATGCGGGCCTTGTTCATCTCACCATGCCAGAGTTCGTGATAGCCCCAAATAAACAGCGGTTCGTGCGCTGGTTTGCTCGCATGCAGCTCTTGCATGCGCTGATCAAAGGTCTTCGCATCGGTAACTGGTTCGATTTCACCCCAAGGCAGTTTCCAGCGCATGGCCGTAACGAACTCCATCGGCAGTAGTACCGCAGCCATACTCGGATGCAGGTGGGGATCAATGAAACCGGGGCAGATGATCTGCTCGGCGAATTGCTCGTCGATTTGATACTGCTGGCCTTGCAGCCAGGGCTGCATGTTCTCGGCTTCGCCGACTTCTAAGATGATACCGTCGCGCACCAGTACCGCCGATGCTCTGGGCATGGAGGGATTCATGGTAATTACCGAGCGGGCTTTGAACAGGGTGAGCATCAGGTTGTCGGCCTAGCGCCGCGCCGCAAGCAGCTGGTCGGCGCCTTTTCCGCCAACATGATGGTGGCAGCATTGGTGTTGCCGCTGACCACATAGGGCATTACCGAAGCATCGATAACAGACAGGCCGTCGACGCCGCTAACGCGCAGGCTCTCATCCACTACTTTGCCAATGCTACAGGTGCTGGTGGGGTGATAGACCGTACCGGCCTCGCGGCGAATGTAGGCCATAAGCTCTTCGTCACTGTTTGGGTCAACGTCCAAGGCCGGTGAGAGGCGGCCATTTAAGAAGGGCCGCAGTTCCGACTGATCGAAAATATTCAGCAAAATGCGCATACCCCGCAGCAGTGTGTCGCGGTCCAGCTGGGCGCTAAGGTAGTTTGCCTTGATGGTCGGGGCCTCAGTCATTTCGGCGTGGCGAATATGAATGGAGCCCCGCGACTCTGGCCGCGACTGATTCACCACAGCGCTGACTGCAGGTTCTTTCATGGCCTGAATTTTACCCGCGTTGTTGTACAAGGTGCCGCCGGAAGCGAAGTGGATTTGCACATCGGGGGCCTCCAAGCCTTCACGGGTATGGCAGAACGCGCCCACCGGCGCCGAGCCGGTGGTGAGGGGGCCTTGGCGCAGGAAAAACCAGCGTAGGGCAGAGGGTATGAGCCGCAGACCCTGTACTTCGCGGTTGATGGAGTGCTCCGGGTTAGTGGCGTAGACGACCTTACACAGCAGGTGATCTTGCAGGTGCTCGCCTACCTCGGGGTTGTGGTGCACGAGCTCGATACCCAAGCTGCGCAGGCGCTCGCCGTCGCCCACACCGGACACCTCCAGCAGTTGCGGTGACGCGATGGCGCCGCCGCTGAGAATGACGTGGGCACCATTGATTGTGGGCCGGCTACCGCGACGGCTGATTTCAACGCCGCAGGCGCGCTTGCCCTCAAACAGCACACGTTGGGTATGGGCGTGGGTGAGAATGGTCAGATTGCTGCGCGAGCGTGCTGGCGTCAGATAGGCGCTGGCAGTACCCCAGCGGCGGCCGTTGTTCTGGGTAAACTGATAGTAGCCGCAACCTGCCTGATCGACGCCGTTAAAATCAGCATTGCTCGGTATGCCCGCCTGGTTCATGGCGTTGAGGAAAACCTCGTCCATGGGGC
>JAACDW010000121.1 GCA_009936775.1 Pseudomonadota bacterium | reverse complement strand
GGTTCGCAAACACGATTAAAGAAGGAAAAAAATGTTAAGAAGAAAAATGACAGCGCTATTGGCGATGCTAGGCATGCTGCTTACGGCTTATGCGACAGCAGGATACCACGAATCTCATGAAATGGCACCAAAAGATGTGGTCGCGGCGGCTTATGCCACCTTTGCCAGCGGCGATACAGAAGCTTGGGCCAAGTTGCACACAGAAGATCTGACCTTTACGATTTTTGGCCAATTGCCGCAGTCTGGCGTCTTTGTGGGAACAGATGCCGTTATTGAAGGAGTTTTCGCGAAAATACCGGTTCTATGGCCCGGATTTACGTTAACGGCCATCAACACCGACGTAGTAGGCGATACGGTTTATGTCCATAACAAAATGACCGGCGAAGGGTTAGACAGCGAAACCATGCATATGTTCCAACTTAGCAATGGCAAAATTTCATCTTTTACAGCCTTCGAGGATACGGACTCGATGCGTCAGGCGATGAAGGCCCAATAGCATCCTTTCATAGGGACTGGGTCTGGCATGTTGCGGCGGCGTTAGTGGGTCAAATAATCCCTCAGGGGTTTGTTTATGGCCCATTGACGCCGCCGTGTTAAGGCAAGGATTGATAGGTTAGTAATCGATATGTGCCTGCCGCTGTAGTGTTCTGCTTGGCGGCTAGGCAAGGCTCAAGCCCGAGGTGGTGGCCGCCTGACGCGGCCATCGCAGGCTGTCTGCCGTTAGCTGGCGTCTTGCAGTTGCAGTGAATCGCGTAGCTCGCGCTTCAAAAATTTACCCGATGCGTTGCGCGGTAGAGCCTTTTCCACAAACCAGAAATAGCGCGGTATCTTGAATTTAGCCAGTTGACTGGCGCAATGTTCTCGCAGCATATCTGCAGTGGTTGTAGCGCCAGACTTGAGAAAGACGGCGATACCAACTTCCTCGCCTAAGCGGTCGTCGGGCACGCCAAATACCGTGCATTCTGCGACCTCCTCGTGATTGAAGATTGCGCTCTCAACTTCCGCGCAAAAGATGTTCTCGCCACCACGCAGCACCATGTCCTTGATGCGGTCTACGATATAGAGGAAGCCGTCATCATCCTTGCGTGCCATATCGCCAGTGCGAAGCCAACCGTCAACAATAGTCTCGGCGGTTGCCTCCTCGCGGTTGAGATAGCCTCGAATCACATGGGCGCCACGGACCCACAGTTCGCCGGCTTCGCCAGCTGGCATCTCCATACCGCTTTCGGGGTTGGCGATTTTGGTTTCGTAAACTGGCATGGCCGGGCCGCAACTGGCGGGTTTGTCGACAAAGTGGTCGCCGCTGATGGACGTGATGATGCCGCAGGTTTCGGTCATACCGTAGCCTGTGTTGGGCCGAGCGGTAGCTACCTTCTGGTCGATCTTACCCACTAGGTCTGGCTGTAGCTGCGCGCCGCCGCCGCCTAAGGTCATTAGGCTCGAGGTGTCCGTCGTAGCGAAATCTGGATGTGAAATAATCTCTCGAGCCATGACCGGGACACCGCTTACCGAGGTAATTTGCTCGCCCTCGATGAGCTGCAGCGCTTGGCCTGCATCCCATTTATACATATGCACTAACTTACCACCACCAAGTGTTGCGCCCTGTGCCGCGCAGTTGTTGGCAGTGACGTGAAACAATGGAGTTGTAATTAATGAGCAGCCGATGGGCGGAGCATCGTCCGCGTTTAGCAGACCCTTCTGAATCGCTAGTAAGCGCTGTAATCCTGCCGCGAACATAAGGCTCCAGACGTTGCTTACACAGCCACGATGGGTTAGCTGGGCACCCTTGGGGCGTCCTGTGGTGCCCGAGGTATAAAAAATACAGGCGTCGCTGTCGGTATCGATGTCGAGCATTGGCAGCGTCGCTTTAGCAGCAACAATCTCTTCCCACGGTGTCACTGCGTGTTCGGGTTCGGCAAAGCGCACGCCGACCACCCGAATGTCGCTGACCTGGGCGCGATGCTCTCCCAACTGATCCAAGCGCTCTTTATCGAGGATGATGACCCTTGGGGTAGAGTCCTGTAGTGCGTAGAGCATTTCAGGCCCAATCCACCAAGCGTTCATGCCGACGACTGCTGCCCCAACGGCGGTAATCGCCCAGTAGGCCTGCATCCATTCCGGGTAGTTGCGCATGGCTATGGCGACTCGGTCGCCGGGCTGCACGCCGCTGTCGATCAGCCATTGGGCGAGGGCCGCGACGCGCTGATGCGTTTGGCCGTAGGTTAGCCGCTCATCGTTATAAATGAGGTAGTCGCGCTCAGCGTATGCAGTGGTGCTTAGCCACAGGTCGCGTAAGCTACCGGGCGCCTTAGCGTAGGTGCGGATGTCGACGCCGCGAACATTGCTGGTGATAACTTCAAAGTCTGCGCCCGGAGCTGTGAGCTGGGCCCAAGCGGCTTGATAATCTTGATACATAAATCTCTCCCGTGAACCGAAATTTTACAGGCTCCGTAGGGGTTTGCGAAGATAATTGAGGGTTGATCTGTGTATCGAATGCATTTCGAAAGGTATTGTTCCGCCATCGTTGCCGTCCCTCGTCAAGGCAGCCAAACTGCATGCCATGGCAAGTGAAGTGCAAGATCATGGTAAGCGTTGAAACAGTTGAGCATCGGCTGACCGTAGTTGTGCCTTGCCGCTCGGTTACGCAGCGGCTTGAGAACCTGCTGGCAACCTTGCTTGCCGCCAACTGCGAGATCATTGTCGTACAGGCCCAGCATGAGAGTGATGTGACGATGGAGTCTTGCGGTCCCGCGCGCTTCACCGCTCAAGGCGTCTGCTGGTTGTTCGCAGCGGCCTCGCGCGGAGGCCAGATAGCTGCCGGTATTGCACGCGCTCGTGCGGACCTGATTTGGGTATTGCATGCGGATAGCCAAAATATTGCTAAGAGCCTCGCATTTTTGCTGCAGCTCGGTCGCTCTGAACGAGTGGTTTGGGGGCGTTTCGATGTCCAAATTGAGGGCACACATCTGGGTCTTGTTGTCGTGGCGTTGGCAATGAATTGGCGCTCTCGGTTAACCCGTATCTGCACCGGCGATCAGGGCATCTTTTTTCATCTCACCTTGCTGCAAAGCATTGGCGGCTTCCCGGCGCAGCCTTTGATGGAGGATATTGAGTTATGCAAACGGCTTAAGCGTCTGACGCCGCGCAGCGATTTTCTCGCATCGACAGTATGTATCAGTACCAGCGGCCAGCGCTGGCAGCGACAGGGGTTTTGCATCACGGTGCTCGCCATGTGGAAGTGGCGGCTGCGTTACTTTTTTGGCGCGTCGCCGCAGCACTTGTTCCAAGAGTACTACCGTGACCAACGCAGAGCGAAACAGTGACGATAGCGCTTATGGTATTTGCCAAGGCAGCTGAAGCTGGGGTGAGTAAAACCCGGCTAAAGCCGCTGCTGGGCGCAGCCGGCGCTGCTGCAGCCTATGAAGAACTTGTGCAGCGCACCTTGGCATGGGTGGCTCCGCTTGCCGGTGGTAATAGCCTATATTCGGTCTCACTTTGGGGTGCTTCTGAGCACAGCGTGTTGGAGGCGTGGTCGAGGCAAGCGGGTTTGCCGCTGTGGCAACAGACTGATGGCGATTTGGGCTGGCGTATGCAGCACGCCCTTGCCAATGCCTTAGCCCAGGGTGCCAGCAAAGCCATTGTCGTGGGTTCCGACTGTCCAGCAATGGATGCTAACTATATAGATCTGGCGCAGCGGGCGTTAGACGAGGCGGATGTGGTATTTGGTCAAGCAGAAGACGGTGGTTATGTGCTGGTGGGTTGTAAACGCGCGCTACCGGAACTCTTCGAGGGCATCGAGTGGGGTGGAAACCGCGTGCTTGCTCAGTCACTTGCCAAGGCAAAAGCCTGTGGACTCAGTGTGGTCTTACTTGAAGCGTTATGGGATGTGGACCGTCCAGAGGATTGGCTGCGATACCGTCGCTGGGTCAACGGCCAGGCAGATAATGGCTAGTGTGTCTGGCTGTTGGCCACGGCCTTGATGCGAGCGACCATGGCGCGAAGGCCGTTACCGCGGGTCACCGACAGGTGGGCAAGCAGGTCTAGCTCGGCGAAGATGGCCTCAATATCCAAAGCCGCAATTTCTTCAGCCTGGCGCTGCTGGATGGCGATCAGCACCACTGCACTCAGGCCGCGCACAATATGGGCGTCGCTATCCAGCGCGAAGGTGAGTTGCTCGTCTTGTGTTTTGTGAGTGAGCCATACCTGACTTTGACAGCCGCGAATGAGGTTCGTCTCTATCTTGTCGCTATCGGGTATGCCCGCAAGCCCCTTGCCGAGGTCGATGATAAAACGGTACTTATCTTCCCAGTCGTCGAAAAAGCGGAAGGTGTCCACTAGCTCTTCAAGCGTCATATCAGCGGCCACGTTCAGAAGACCCCCAGTTCAAGCTGAGCCTCTTCGCTCATCATCTCTCTCGACCAAGGCGGGTCGAAAACCAGGGTAACCTCAACGTTGCGCAGATTCGGTACCTGCCGAACGCGATCTTTGACTTCTTCAATGAGCACCGGGCCCATGCCGCAGCCCGGTGCCGTAAGAGTCATGTCGATGGCAGCATCATTTGCCGTGAGAGTGACGTCATAAATCAGCCCGAGGTCGGCAATGTTTACGGGTATTTCTGGGTCGTACACAGACCGCAAGGCGTACCAGACGTGGTCGATGTCGACTTGATCCGGTTGCGGGCTGGGGTCAAAGGTAAGGGGTTCGACGCTTAAGCCGATAGCGTCGGCATCGGCGCCGGCAATGCGCGCCATGTTGCCGTTTATGACGACCGTAAAGCTGCCACCCAGCGTTTGGGTCAGCGTGATGAACGTACCAGCGGGTATGGAAATGGCATCGCCAGTAGGCACCAGGCGGCCGGGGCAGTCTCTTATAGTGGTAACAATGCGGCGTTCCACGGTCTAGGTCGGCTTGGTCGCGTCTGTTGCAAGGTCTGCTAGGTCTGTCGTATCCGCACTGGTGTCGTTGCTGCTGTCATTGATGAGGGCAAAGCTCTCGCCACATCCGCAGTAGCTGGTGGCATTAGAATTTTTGAAGATCAAGGCAGAGTTCAGCCCCTGAGTCACCATGTCGATTTCAGTGCCGTCTACCAAGGCCAGGTCGTGGTCCTTTACGCATACAGTGACCTGCTCGCTAATGCGCAGCAGATGATCGTCAGTCGCCGCTGATTCCAGAAAATCCAAGGTATACATAAAGCCGTTGCAGCCGCTCTCTTTCACACCCAGTCGCAGATAGTTGCTACGGGTGAGGGCAACCTGAGTTCGGATATGCGCTTGGGCGCGCTCAGATACGGTAATCTGCGGTGTGCTCATCGTGTCTTTCTCGGTGTCTTATTCGAAGTCTTACTAAGTGGTCTAGGCTTTTTTAAAGAAAAGTGGCGGCTTTTTCTACACCGTTTAACAACGCCGTCACATCGTCTTCGTTGTTATACAGACTAAAAGAAGCTCGCACAGTGCCGGCAATACCCAGCCGCTTCATTAACGGCATGTTGCAGTGGTGGCCGGCACGTACTGCAATACCTTGCTGGTCCAAAAGGGTGCCAACATCGTTGGGGTGACTGCCCTCAAGCAAAAAAGAGATAACGCTGGCGCGGTTTTCTGGCTCGCCAATGATCTGCAGCCCGGGTATCTGTCGCAGGCCGCATAGGGCTTTAGCCACTAGTTTTTCTTCTTGCTCAATCAGAGCTTGCATGGGCAGATTATCGATGTAGTCGAATGCGGCTCCCAGCCCAACACAACCTGCGATATTGGGTGTGCCAGCTTCAAAGCGACAAGGCGCCTGTTGATAGGTACTGGTGTCGATGCTTACCTGATCAATCATTTCACCACCGCCCTGCCAAGGCGGCAGAGCATTGAGCAGTTCCAGACGCCCATACAGAATGCCGATACCGGTCGGTGCAAACATTTTATGCGCAGAAAAAACATAGAAGTCGCAGTCCAAAGCCTGCACGTCGATATCTGCATGCAGTACGGCTTGCGCGCCGTCGACAAGCGTCAACGCACCGACTTGCTTGGCTTGTGCGATGAGATTAGCGACGGGGTTTACCGAGCCAAGGCCGTTGCTGATGTGGCTGATGGCAAGGACCGCAGTATTGTCGGTAATGACAGATGCGGCATCGTTTAGGTCCAAATCGCCGGTCTCGGTAATGTCGATGGCCTTAATGTTTGCGCCAGTGCGCTGAGCCAAGAGCTGCCAAGGCACGATGTTGCTGTGGTGTTCGAGCTGGCTAATCACGATGTCTTGGCCGGGTTTGATACGCGAACTGATAACCTGAGCGATTAAGTTAATGCCCTCGGTGGTGCCGCGCGTAAAGATAATTTCCTCGCGCTGAGCCGCGTTGACAAAGGTTTTTGCCTTGCTGCGACAGGCCTCTAGCAATGCGGTTGCTTCTTCGGCGAGTTCATGAGCGGCTCGATGCACGTTAGCATTATGGTTGCGGTAGTAGTTTTCTACGGCGCCGATGACGCTCCGGGGCTTTTGCGTGGTGGCACCATTGTCCAGATAAACCAGCGGTTTGCCGCGACTGCTGCGCTGCAATATGGGGAAGTCATCGCGGATCGTCATAGGTCTACAAATGCTCCGCCGATAAGTGTTTCAAGGGCTGATTCTGCGAGCGGGCCGTCAATACACTGACGCAGGAAACCTTGGCTGAGCAGAGCCTGCGCAGCGTTCTGGTCAATTCCTCGGCTGAGCAGATAGAACAGCGCGTCTTGCGAGATGGTGCCTACGGTTGCGCCATGGGCACAGCGGACATCGTCGGTATAAATCTCTAATTCAGGCTTGCTATTGATCGTGGCATGTTCGCCCATGCCGAGGTTCTTGTTCGCCAGCTGGGCATCGGTACCCGCTGCCCCCTCGTGAATGTGAATGCGACCGTTAAACGTACACTTGCCGCCGTTGGCAACAATGTTGTGAATTGTCTGTTGACTGCGGCCTCGCGGCTGCCGATGTTCGAGGGTGAACTGTTGGTCTAGGGCAGATTTGCCTTCGACGCTGCCGGCAGACATTAGGTTCGCCTCTGCGCCTTGGCCATCCATAATGATGTGAACATCCTGCCTGCGGCTGCGGCATCCTGTCACATGGTTGTGCAGGCGGTAACTCGAATCACGCTGCAAGCGCACATTCAGGTATTGCCAATGGGCACCTGCTGTATCGAGCGAGTTGCGCGAGTGCCGCAGCTCGGCATTGGCGGCGAGGTCAATCCAGGTGGTTTGCTGGGCATCGCTGCCGCAATCCGAGATTTCGTTCAACGTCAGCGAGGCATGCTGGGCAACGCGGATCAAAATCGGCACGGTGTTCGCCGCATGCGCCAAGGTTAGGGGTTCAGTGGTTGGTGCAGATACATCAATGGTCAATATATTTGAAGCATAACAAAGACGTGCAAAGGCCTCGGGTGCTTGCTCGAGATCAAAACCCACCAGTGGTGTAGGCGCAGCGGTTTGCTTCACTTCGATGCCAGGTTGCCGCGCACCGTTGATTAGTGGCAGGTTGGCTGCGGCATGGGTGGCACCGAGAAAGGCTTCTGCCTTGGTGTACTTCCAGCGTTCTCGGTGGGCTGCAGAGTTCAGTGCTCGATGTAGGGCCTCGGGCAGTGGTAGCTGTCCCGCATTTGACACCGGGTTCAGCCAAGCTGGGGTGGCCAGCGCTGCGGGCAGGGCTAGGTCAGCCATGCATAGCCCTTGGCTTCAAGTTCCAGTGCCAGATTCTTGTCGCCAGACTCGATGATCCGGCCGTTGGAAAGTACGTGCACGAAATCCGGCACGATGTAATCAAGTAGCCGCTGATAGTGAGTAATTAGCACGACGCCATTACTCGCGTTGCGGAAGCGATTAACGCCTGCAGCGACCACCTTGAGTGCGTCGATATCAAGGCCAGAGTCGGTTTCATCCAGCACCGCGAGTTTTGGATCAAGCAACAGCAGTTGCATGATTTCGTTGCGCTTCTTTTCGCCGCCACTGAAACCTTCGTTGACTCCGCGCTTTAAAAAGGCCGGATCGAGGTCCAGGGACGAGGCCAGTTCTCGAACCTGGCGTATGAATTGGGCCGTATTGGGCTGTGCATCGCCGCGCGCTCGGGCCAGTGAGTCGATACTGGCTTTAAGGAACTCCATGTTGCTGACGCCTGGAATTTCCACCGGATATGGAAACGCCAAAAACACCCCAAGTTGGGCGCGTTCATAGGGTTCCAGTTCGAGTAGCCCGGTGCCGTCCAGCGTGGCAGCTCCGTTATCAACCTGATAGCCGGGTCGGCCCGATAACACGTTGGCCAGAGTCGACTTGCCAGAACCGTTTGGCCCCATAATGGCATGTACTTCACCAGCGGCTACGGCGAGGTTCAAGCCCTTTAGAATGGGCTGAGTCTGGTCGTCGGTGACCACACTGGCATGCAGGTCAGAAACATCGAGTAGGCTCATCCCACTGCACCTTCCAAGCTAACTTCGAGCAATTTGCCTGCCTCCACAGCAAATTCCATTGGCAGTTCCCTGAAGACTTCTTTGCAAAAGCCGTTAACAATCATGCTTACCGCCTGCTCGGTTTCAATGCCTCGTTGCTGGCAGGCGAACAGCTGGTCGTCGCTCACCTTGGAGGTGCTGGCCTCGTGTTCGATGGTTGCCGAATTGTTCTTGTTTTCGATGTAGGGAAAGGTGTGCGCACCGCACCGATCGCCAATCAGTAGCGAATCACACTGGGTGAAATTTCGCGCGTTTTGGGCAGTCGGAGAAATGCGCACCAAGCCGCGGTAGCAGTTCTCGCTGCCGCCAGCGCTAATGCCCTTGGAGACAATGGTGCTCTTGGTGTTTTTGCCCATATGAATCATCTTGGTGCCGGTATCCGCCTGTTGCCGATTGTTGGTTAGTGCAACCGAGTAAAACTCACCAACGGAATCGTCGCCACGTAGCACAACGCTGGGGTATTTCCAGGTGATAGCCGAACCGGTTTCTACCTGAGTCCAAGAAATTTTCGCCCTTGGGCCAGCGCAAACGCCGCGCTTGGTAACAAAATTATAAATACCGCCCTTGCCGTTCTCGTCCCCGGGGTACCAGTTTTGTACCGTCGAGTATTTGATTTCAGCATCACCTAGGGCGACCAATTCAACCACTGCGGCGTGCAGTTGGTTCTCATCGCGCATGGGCGCGGTGCAGCCCTCCAGATAGCTCACATGCGAGCCTTCGTCTGCAATGATGAGGGTGCGCTCAAATTGGCCGGTGTTACGTTCGTTGATCCGAAAATACGTGGACAATTCCATGGGGCAGCGCACACCCTTGGGGATGTACACGAAGGAACCGTCACTGAACACCGCAGAGTTCAGTGCCGCATAGTAGTTATCGCGCTGAGGGATTACCGAACCGAGATATTTTTGTACCAACTCCGGGTGGCTGTGTACTGCTTCAGAGATTGGGCAGAAAATCACCCCAGCCTCTGCCAGTGTTTCCTTGAAGGTCGTGGCAATGGAAACGCTGTCAAAAACCACGTCGACAGCGACGTTGGCACCCGCTGGGGTGCCGACGGCGGCAGGATCGGCAACGACACCTGCCAGAGCGGCTTGCTCATGCAGTGGAATTCCCAGTTTTTCGTAGGTACGCAGCAGTTCAGGATCGACCTCATCCAGCGAACGCGGGCCATCGGTTTGACTTTTGGGCGCCGAATAATAAGAGATACTCTGAAAATTGATGGGCGGGTAGTGCACATGGGCCCACGTAGGCTCGCGCATTTGCTGCCACTGGGCATAGGCCTGTAAGCGCCACTGAGTGAGCCATTCGGGTTCGCCCTTGCGCGCAGAAATGTACTCAACCACCGACTCATCTAAGCCTGGCCGCAGAGTCTCTGACTCCACGTCGGTGACGAAGCCTGCGTGATACTCGCTACCGGCTTCGACTAACTGATCAACACTGGATTTGGTCACAGGATCTCCGATGGTGGCGACTCATTGAGCCTTGGCGATTATGCCCGCCACTGGGCGTTTAGGGCCGAGAATTCTACAGGCAGCATGCCGAGCAAGCAAAAGCGCTGGGAACGAGAAAGGTTGGGGCAAAAGCCAGTGCTGCAAGGGCGAGCAGCGGATAAATCGCTGGGTAGACTTACGCCAAAGCTAGACAATGCCGCGCTCGGGCAGCACAGCGGACTTGCGCGCCAATGCTGGTCAAAATTTGTCGATAAATCCGCCCAATATACGGGCGTCTGATTCATACTCATCGAAGACATTATCTGTCCCACTTGGCCAGACATTCGGTAACAGGTTTAACGCAGTAACACTCGCAATAAAGGGACAGATGATGCCCAAGCTTCAGCGACTTCCTGAGGAACATATCGACTTTGCCTACGGCATCTTTTTGCTGCAGGACTCGCATCGGTTGATAAAGGCGCTGAAACGGCGCTACCAGCCTTCGGTACATGGCACCCGCACTTGGGGTTCGGCCTTTCTGTTGATGGACTACTTGCAGGAGCATCCGCCGGCCAAGGGGCGCAGGGTGATGGAGCTTGGCTGTGGTTGGGGGGCAAGTTCGGTATTTTGCGCCCACCATTTTGCTTCCAAGGTCACGGCGGTTGATCTGGACCCAGCGGTCTTCCCCTTTGTCGACGTGTTTGCCGAGATCAATTCCGTTGAACTCACCAACAAGTGCTCGGACTTTACCCGGCTCACTGGCCCATTGCTTGGTCAGCACCAGTTGATTGTGGGCGGTGATATTTGCTTTTGGGATAATCTGGTCAAGCCACTGAAGTTGCTGATTAATCGCGCGATTAAAAACGGCACCAAGCGCATTGTGCTCACAGATCCTGGTCGGCCGCCGTTTTATGATCTTTGCGATCAGCTGTCGAAAACTCATGAGGTCTCGCTGCAAGAGTGGTATGCCATAGAACCAGATCGTTTTGTCGGTGAGGTTGCCGAAATCCGGCCGAGAAAAAAGTAGGCCTAGGGGGTTTCCTTTGTGTTGCAGCCCAAGTGCTGAAGATATGCAGCTTTGAGTTTGTCTCGCAATTCTGGTTCGCCGGTACGCTCAATTGTCTGGTGCAACTGTTCGGCAACAATGTCGGGGCGTAGCGGGCGCGGTAGCGCTGCGTCGGCTCTGAGACTTCGTTGGCACTGTGCCTCACTCAGTGTTCTCGTCTCACTAGCCGTCTGCTCTGCGACAGCTGTGGTCGCTCTCGTTGGCTCAGACTTAGCAGCAACGGGCTGACCGTTGACAGTGACGAGCGCAACCAGCGCTAGCACACAGGTGGGAGTGAGGCCGCGTAGGGAGTGTCTATGATCTGTCATGTGGTGAATGCTGCATAATTTCGTGGTCGATTGCATCCTTTAGGTAGTAAACGGCCATGAGTCTGTAACGATAAAATAGGGGCTCGGTGTGAATCACTGCGGAAGTGGCCTAACATTCGGACTTGGCTAATTGGGGATGGTTGGTGCATTACGACATTCAAATTGACGCGCGTGGTCTGCTTTGTCCGGAGCCCCTAATGCTTGTGCGCAACAAGGTGCGTGAACTGGCACAGGGCTGTGTGCTGCATATTCTTGCCACCGATCCAACCACCGAGCGCGACTTCGAACATTTTTGTCAGTTCATGAAGCACGATTATTTGCGGGTTGATCGCGCAGGCTGGCAGGGCGACGACCAAGTACTGCAGTTCTGGATTCGCAAGAGCGGCTCGTCTTTGTGATCTATCTACCCGCCCCACATATTAGCGATGAAGCGCTCTCTTTGTTGATCGCGCAGGTGTTTGCCGATTGCTTTATGGCGCCATTCCATACGCTGCTACTCGGCGGTGCTGCGCAGCCTCTGTATTTGCCTGCCCGCGCGGGTGAGCCGGCGCAGCTGATGTTTCGAGAGGACTATCCGGCATCTGCGCTACACGAAGTGGCGCACTGGTGCATTGCTGGTGCAATCCGGCGCCAACACGAAGATTTCGGCTATCCCTATATCTGTCCTCCGCGCAGCTTGCAGCGCCAACGCGAATTTTTTAGCGCAGAGCTGCGCACCCAGAGTTTGGAGCGCTTTTTTGCCGATGCGCTAGGCCTCACTTTCAAGCCCAGTGCCGATAACTTTGAGGCGGATGTTGATGCCTTCGCAAAGGCCATAGACGCTTACTCACCCCAGCGTGATGCTTGGCTTTGCTCCGTCGCCGGCACCCGGGCGCGGGTATTTGCGCAGGCACTGGCGGCACTGCGTTCAGCGTTATCAGCATCCGCATCTCTTGATGAGGCCTATAAATCAATGCCCTGGCCCACAGCAGGCGTGGGCGCGTCATGACCGGGCATCAAGCCACGCAAACTGATACCTCGCGCGACAGCGCCATCGAACGGGTTGAATGCGTTGTTATTGGAGCCGGGGTGGTAGGTCTCGCTGTGGCCGCGCAGTTGGCTGCCGCTGGTCGAGAGGTCATTGTGCTAGAGCAGCATTCGGCCATTGGCACTGAGACCAGCTCGCGCAATTCCGAAGTTATTCATGCGGGTATCTATTACCCTGCAGCAAGCCGCAAGGCTCAGCTTTGCGTACGCGGCAAAGAGTTACTGTATGAACATTGTGAAGCGTACGCGGTGCCCTTTAAGCGCTGCGGCAAAGTTATTGTTGCAACCGGCGCGCAGCAGCGTGCTGTTGTCGATGGCTACATTGCCCAGGCGCAGGCGAATGGCGTTCATGACCTGCGCTGGCTGGAACGAGCCGAACTCAACGAACTGGAGCCTGAGGTTTGTGGCGTTGGCGCAGCCTTCTCACCTTCCACCGGCATCATCGACTCTCACGCCTACATGCTCAGCTTACAGGGCATTATCGAGGCCAATGGCGGCTTCCTGGCGCTGCAGAATAAAGTCTCGGGTATAGATCACGCTGAGGCGCTAATGGTGCATACCGAACAGATGACTTTGGCAGCGGACTGGGTGATTAACGCTGGCGGTTTACATGCTCCAGATCTAGCGAAGAATACGCCTGGGGCACCCAAGGCCCATTACGCCATTGGCCACTACTATACTTATTCTGGGGTCCAACCCTTTCAGCGCTTGGTGTATCCCACCGCTGAACAAGGAGGACTGGGCGTGCATGTGACCTTGGACCTCGGCGGACAGGTAAAGTTTGGCCCCGACGTGCGCTGGGTTGAGTCTGTGGACTACACTTTCGACGACAGCAGACGCGCAGATTTTATCGAGGCCATTCGTGCCTATTACCCCGGTCTCGACGAGACCCGGTTACAGCCGGGCTATACGGGCATTAGGCCGAAAATCGCCGGGCCGGGGGAGCGCGCAGATTTTCTCATACGCGGTCCTTTAGAGCATGGTGTGAGTGGTCGGATCGATTTGCTGGGGATCGAATCTCCCGGGCTGACCTCTTCCCTAGCGATTGCCGAAGCAGTCAGCGAGGTCATGGGTGTTGGCTGATTCCCAGCGCCAAGGGCCGGCT
>JAACDW010000120.1 GCA_009936775.1 Pseudomonadota bacterium | reverse complement strand
GGTTGTTTCATTTCGTTACACCCTCTTTAACAACAGTTCTGTACTCGCCCTACGTGGATATGTCTTCGTCTATGCGTTATCGCTTCTTTTTTTTGCTACTTTTTTTTATGCTTTTTCAATGCTCTTTTTACGGATGGCGGCCTACAAATCTCGAGCAAAACTGCATCGTCACTGAATGTTTTACGGCCTTACATTTTATTTATTGCACAAGGTCCAAGACGCTCAGTTCAGTGGAAGGCAGAAACACGGCAACCGGAGCAACCAAAGTACTACCGCTCTCGATATCAAGAGGGCACAAGAAATAGCAGCGGGAGTTTTAGGTCCGTTGTGACCCACATCCAAACCAAGCCTTCATTGTCCAGTCCCGAGAACGCGGTCTCTGGTCAAATCGGCGCATTTACATCTGTGTTGTATTTTCGTGAATACCATAAGCCACGACCCTGTCGTCTCGGTCGGTCCAGCAACTCCTAGATTTGCAGATGGGCTTTTTAGAAAAATTTGCGGTCAGTCGGCGTCTACTTCCGATGAACGGTATTTTTTTTTTGACGAGTGGTAATTTGCGCCGATCAAGGGCGCCTAGAACTCAGACAGGCAAAGACAAATGGGTGAGAGGCCTTTGCTAAAGTGGGTAAAGCCTTGTACGCGCGACCGCCTAGCAACCTTGGTTACGCCCCACTTGCTCCTCTTTATTACAATTCATCGCTCGGACGCCTAAGAAAGCCCTGCGTGATCGTGATTGTGATTGTTTTGGTCTGGCAGTATTTTACGGTTGACGCCCTACGCAACCGCGCTGCCCGGTTACGGCTTTACAGAAGGCCATTGGGGAGGTCTTTTCGCTACCATTGCGGCAACGCCCTCTTTAAAGTCTTCTTCTTTCGCCATCTGCTCGATCAGGCGTTCAGATTCAACCACCGCGCTGACCACATCGCGGTGCAGGTCTTTGTAGATCTGCCAGCGGGTTTGGCGCAAGGAATTTGGTGAAATGCTGGCGATTAGCTGGTGTGTGTACTCGAGGGTTTTTTGCATCAGCTGCTCTGGCTCGAAAATTTGGTTAACAAAGCCCAAATTCAGTGCTTCGTCGCTGGTGAATACCCGACTGGTCAGCAGCAGGTCGTTGGCGCGGCCAAGACCGACGATCTTTGGCAGCATCCAAGAGAGACCATATTCCGCGGGCAGATTGAGTTTGCCGTGGGCGGTTGTGAACTTCACCCCGGGAACGGCAAAGCGCAGATCGGCAAAACAGGCCAGCGCTAAGCCAACGCCCGCAGCAGGGCCGTTCATCGCCGCGATAACCGGCTTATCGAGGCCAAAGTGGTAGGCAAAGGAGGCATCGAAATTTTCGTGGGTTCCATAACCGGGCTTGGCAATATCTGCGCTAGTGCCCGGATCGTAAGCACCGCGATCAACATGACCACTCAGCGCCTGACTGTCGCCGCCAACGCAAAATCCTTTGCCACGCCCACTAACGACAATGGCGCGTACAGCGCTATCGTCATTGGCCTGACGCAGCAGGTAACGGTATTCGGTGTGCAAACGCCCTGTCCACGCATTCATGCGGTGCGGTCGGTTGAGCCAGATCGTTGCAACGCCCTGCTGATCTACCTCATATTCGGTGTTCTTTAGCTCCATAAACTGGCCTCCATTTGTCAGCAGTGTGGCTAACGCACATTAAGGTACGCCTGCTCGCTAATTTCATGATAGCGACGTACGTCGGCCAAATACGACATGTAGGAATCGTAAATACGTTGCGCCAACGGATCGGCATCGGCAATTTCTGCCACCACCGCGCGTGACGAGTCGCGCAATGCGGCAATAACGTCATCGGGCAAACGCCGCAGTTCTACGCCATGTTCGTTAATCAGCGTATCCAAGGCCGTATTGTTGCGCGCCGTGAACTCGCTCAGCATGTCCTCGTTAATGCCCTGAGTAGCCACCTCGATCATGGCCTGTAAATCCGGCGGCAGGGCTTCCCAAGCGTCTTTGTTTACAAAGGCTTCCAAGGTAGGGCCCGGCTCATGCCAGCCGGGGTAGTAGTAATACTTGGCTGCTGTGTGCAGCGAAAAAGCCAAATCGTTATAAGGGCCGACCCACTCGGTGGCGTCGATGGCACCGGTTTGCAGCGCCGTAAATATCTCGCCTCCCGGCAACACCACCGGCACGCCGCCTGCGCGAGACAGCACTTCGCCGCCAATACCTGGTATTCGCATCTTCAGGCCCTGCAGGTCTTCGATGGAGTTTATTTCTTTGTTAAACCAACCGGCCATTTGCACGCCGGAATTGCCTGCCGCCAAGGGCACAAGATTGAACTTAGCGTAAAGCTCCTGCCACAGGGCCATGCCACCGCCATAACGCAGCCAGCCATTCATCTCTTGAGCGTTCATACCAAAGGGCACAGTGGCAAACATAGCCGTGGCCGGATTTTTGCCGCGCCAGTAATAAGCCGCCCCATGACCCATCTGGGCAGTACCCTGCGACACTGCGTCGAACACTTCCAGCGCGCCGACCAGTTCCCCAGCGCCATAAACTTTTATGTCCAAGCGACCGTTGCTCATCATTCGCAAACGCTCAGCCAAGCGTTCCGGTGCTGCGCCCAAACCGGGCAGATTCTTTGGCCAGGTGGTAATCAGCGTCCAGCGATAGACCTTGGCGTCATCGGCATTATTGCCATTGTTGGCACCCGCTCCGGCAGAATCCGTTGCCGGCGCGCAAGCACTCAATAGAAGCGTTAGCATGACAACGCCGCAAGCTGCCATGCATTGGTTGGCGTATTTCTGCAGGCTCATATATCGCTCGGTCATAGTCTCAACGTCCCCCATTTATTATTCCATTAGCTGTAGATTGGCGTAGCCAACCATTAGCCATTTTGCGCCCTCGGCAAAGTTCACCTGAACTTTTGCGCGCTCGCCGTTGCCCTCAAATTGCAGCACAACACCCTCGCCGTATTTGCCGTGCAACACACGTTGGCCCATGCGCATGCCGTTGGCTTGCTCTGTCAACAGGCCAGAGCCACCGCCTGCGTAGCCACCACTGAACAAGCCTTGGGTGCTGGCCTTCATGCGAACTTCAGACAATAAGTCCTGTGGGATTTCGAGCAAAAAGCGGCTCGGGCGATTATAGCTGTCTTGCCCATGCAGGCGTCGGCTTTCTGCATAGGTGAGATACAGTTCCTGCATCGCCCGGGTAATTCCCACATAGGCCAGCCGTCGTTCTTCTTCCAAGCGCCCGGGTTCTTCTGACGACATGCGATGGGGAAACAGTCCTTCTTCCATGCCGCCCAAAAACACCAAGGGAAACTCCAAACCCTTGGCCGAGTGCAGAGTCATCATTTGCACGCTAGGGCCTTGGGCACTTTGCCGGTCGCCGGCGTCTAAGGTCATTTGGTCGAGAAATTCCTGCAGCACGCTGACTTCCGCGCGATCACTGTCTTCAAAGGGGAACACCAGATCGCCACTGAACTGGCGGCAGGCCGACACCAGTTCCTGCAAGTTTTCTTTGCGCGCCAAGCCACGCTCGCCACGTTCTTGGCTGTGGAACTCTAGCAAGCCGCTGGCGTCAATAATGTGCTCGGCCATCTCATCCAAACGCATGGGCGCTACCGCGTCTGCCAGCTCATCAATGAGAGTCACGAAGCCCCCAACCGCGCCCTTTACTCGCGCGGTAAAGGCGCCGCCCGCGAGGCCATCCTTGGCTGCCTGCCACAGTGATATTTGATTTGCTCTGGCCAGCTGACGAATGCCTTCGAGAGTTTTATCGCCAATGCCGCGGGTGGGCGTATTTACTACGCGTTCAAATGCCGGATCGGAATGCCGGTCTTCCATAAGGCGCATGTAGGCCAGTGCATTCTTGATTTCTGCGCGCTCGAAAAAGCGCTGGCCGCCATAGATTTGGTAGGGAATGTTCAGCCGCAGTAGGGCTTCTTCGAGCACCCGAGACTGGGCGTTGGAGCGATACAAAATGGCTGCTTCGTTAGCACTGCCGCCATCGTCCATCCACTGCTGAATGCGCTCGGCGATGAATCGCGCTTCGTCCAAATCGTTGAAGCCCGCATAGACCTTAATCGGCTCACCCTGCTCGCCCTCTGACCACAACTGCTTGCCCAAACGATTGGTGTTGCGTTGAATTAAGCCATTGGCCGCATCCAAAATGGTTTGGGTAGACCGGTAATTTTGCTCCAAACGCACGGTGGCAACGTCGGCAAAGTCCTCCGAGAATTGATGAATATTTTCCACCTTGGCGCCGCGCCAGCCATAGATGGACTGGTCGTCATCACCCACGGCCATCACCTTGGAGGTCTTGCCAGCCAAAACCCGCAGCCAAGCGTATTGAATGGTGTTGGTATCCTGGAACTCGTCTACCAGCAGGTGGGCGAAACGCTGTTGGTAGTGGGCTAACAGGGGCGCGTCATTGAGCCACAGCTCATGGGAGCGCAGCAGCAGCTCGGCAAAGTCCACCAAGCCGCCCTGATCACACACTTCTTCGTAAGCCTGATAAATGCGCTTATGGGTCAGCTGAAATAAATCGTCCGCCGCGACCACTTCGTGGGCCCTTTTGCCCTCGTCTTTTTGGCCATTGATAAACCAAGCTGCCTGCCGTGCAGGCCATTTTTTTTCGTCAATGTCTTGGGCTTTCATAATGCGTTTGAGCAAACGCACCTGATCGTCGCTGTCGATGATCTGGAAATTCTGCGGCAGCTTGGCCTCGGTGTAGTGCATACGCAGCAAGCGATGGGCTAATCCGTGGAAGGTGCCAACCCACATGGATCGTGACGACACGTTGAGCAGTGATTCAGTACGCGCACGCAGTTCGGCTGCGGCTTTGTTGGTAAATGTCACCGCCAAGATGCCGTGGGGCGATACGCCTTCCACGTCAATGAGCCATGCAATACGGTGCACCAGCACACGAGTTTTTCCGCTACCGGCACCGGCAACAACCAGCGCGTTGGACAATGGCGCGGAAACTGCGTCGCGCTGTGATGCGTTGAGTCCATGGAGAATATGCGAGATGTCCAAGGGGGTCCCGTTTGCGGCTCTGAAGTGGTTATCCTACCTCAGGCTAGAACCCGGCGCTTGGAACACCTCCGTTAGCACAAAGGTTGGGCGCCTAGGTGCGCTGACTTTCGTCCTGATCGCTCTCGTCGGCTCCTGAATCGTCGTACTCCTCGCCGCGTGCTTGGCTGGTGAAGTCGAGGGTATGTGAGGTGATCAGCTGGCCAATACCACGCCCTTCGTTGGTCATGCCAAGCCGGTGTAACACTTCATCGACGAGGCCGCGTACTTCCGAGCGCAGCTCGGCCAGTTCATCTTCTGTTGCCGTCAATGACTGTATGCCGACTCGATAAAAACGCTGTATGTAGGACTGAGGCAGCCAAGACTGAACTTCGCCACGCAAACCACCAATGGGCGCACTACTTTCCGGCACCGCTTCGCGGTTGCGCTGCCGGTCAAGCTGACCCTGATCAATCACCTGTTCAATATGCCGGGCTAACACAAAGGCATAACGACTTTTCAACTGATCTATAACGCCGGGATGTTTGCCTGGGTTTTCCAGCGCATCCCAGATGGCCTTACCACGAAAGCCCGATAACGAACCGCCCTTTGACTGTTTTGGCTCTGCGCCGTGTGCTGACGGGTTGTCCTGACTCTGCTGGCTTTCCAAAAACCGCAAACGCAGAAGGATGTAGCTGACCACAATGAACAGAATCACAATTAGCACAATTGTTAGTGTGATCAGCAGAACCGGCACAATGCTATCGGCCATAAAATCCTCTTCTAGTCCGGGTTAGCCCGGCGTTTTCAACACAGCTACTGTTTATCGATCTTTTCTCGTCGGTCTTGCGTTTTGTCGATCTTGCGTTTTATCCAACTTTGCTTCGCACACCGTATGCGAGCACCGAGATTGCGATTTATACCAGTTTTGTTGGGATAAATTTAGCAATATCAAACTCTTAGGACCAACTAAACACTCGACTGTTAACGCATTGTCATATTATTCGCCAATCACTTCCGCCTTAGCTCCGAGCATCTGTTTAGCAACGCGAGCACGTTCGATGATGTAAAGGTCTGCTACCGTTTTCTCAACCGTCTGCATGCTCGAGCGCAGTGTCGACAGCTCTCGGCGCACGCTACGCAAAGCAGATAACTCAGCTTCCTGAGCATCTACACTTTGTCGTAAGCCCGCGAGGCTGCCGCTCAAACTCGCACTCTGTGTTTGCAAGGATTGTAGCTGCGCGTCAAGGGCCTGCTGGGCGGCGCTAACAGTGCTGTTGGTTGCGCCACCTATCTCAGCAGGCATTGCATCGAACTCTTCGTTGAGGCCCATCATGGCAATCTCATTGGCAGCCAGCATCTCGCGCAGCATCAACTGATTCGCCAGGCTTTCCTGCAGACGTGTTTCCAAGGCGCTGAATGACTCAATGCCCTTGGTCATCTGCAGCGTGCGCTTTGCCATAGCGCCCAACATGGCGTCTATTTCACCAACCTTTGACGACAGCTGCGCCGCCATCAGAACGTACAAGAGTACTGCTGCCAGTAACGCGCTACACAACCCGCCTACCGAGTACATGGTGAATTGCCGAGACTTTTGTAACTGCTCGGCAATGTCCTCGATCAGCGGGTGCGCTGTGGAAATGCGCACTTTCTCACCGCCTACGCTGATTTGCAGGTTCGGTTCATTGTCCTCGGTCGCCGCAGTCGCGTCCGCCACCGCGTCGAATACCGGCGCAGGTGACTCGGGTTTGCCCTTCGGCAGGGCTATGGGCGTGCTTGCATCGGCCAGCACATCCTCGATCTCTGCTGCCCGCTCCTGCACGTTTTTCGTGATCGCTTCGATGGCTTCGTCAGCGCTGCTGCTGTCCATGACATCTGCTGCGCTGGCACCGGTCATTTCGCCGTCAGATGCTTGCGTATCGACGGCACTGGATGGCGCCAAGTCGGCTTCCTCTGCGTCTTGCGTAGGCTTTTCTTCATCTGCCATTGTTCTCTCCTAAAATCGGTTAAACCTAAAGCGAATCGCTAACAGGCTGCGCTAAATTGGCGCTTGCGCTCGTAGCGCCTGGCCACTGATAAAGTAGGGGCTAGCGTTGATACCAAATTCGACCAGGTATTGGCTCGCCTGTTCACGGTCAACAAACGGGCCGCTTACCGTGACAAAACGCTGGCCCTTTGCCGCAACTTTCACGCCGGGCAACTGGTTGTTGTTGTTCTTCCAAATCAGCGCACTTTGCGGCAAACGAAATGAAGCATGCTGCACATATACGCCGGGCGGAAAGGCAAGGGTCGGCTGTGGCCGCGGGCTCGACTGCGGGGTCGCCACGGGGAACAGGGTCATGAGACTTGCCTCTGAAGCGTTGGCTTGACGATTTGCCGGCGCCGTGTTGGCGGCGGTAGATTCAGTTGTTGTGGGGCGTTGTGCCCAGATCATCGCTTCGTCTGCTATGGCCTGGGTATTTCTCGGCGCAGCGTCCTGTTGGGTCTGCACCGGTGTTTGCTCCGCCGTGTTGGTATTTTCGCTATTAAGGCCGGGCAGGGCCAGCGCTACCTTGGCTGCTGCTGGCGCTAACACATCACTCGCCGCCGCTTCGGTGTTGGGGACTTCTGCACTGTTTGTTTGCGCGCTGTGTAATTGCGCTTGTCCCCAGTTCACTGCCTGTGTCAGCGTTGCATAGGCATCAAAGCTCGGGCTGAGATACAGGCCCACGACCAATAGGCAGGCAATGCCGCAGCTGACCAGCATGCGCAGGTTGGAAACGCTGCGCGGCAGCATGGGCGCTTTTGCAGGCCGATCGGTTGCTGGCCCAGTCATTACCTTGGCGGTTTTTGCCTTCGCGGTTTTTGCCCTAACAGCGCTTTGATTTGCATTTGAGGCTGCACTATCTATGTTCGACGCCGGCAGTTTTTGTCCCGCGCGCTGCATAAGGTCGGCTAAATCTGTGTTTGCTGGCATGGACTCTAAGGTAGCGGTCTCATCGCTTTCAAGGGTAATGCCAAAAGAACGAATCAGTTGATTCACCTGCCCCGCTTCGGAACTGCCCTTGGCACTTGCCGCCAGCTTGCGGCATTGCTCCTCGTCTGGGGTTTGAAACACCACATGTTTGGCACGTAAGCGCTCGGCTAACTTATGCAAGTGGGGTGAGTCCGGCCTTGCCTGGCGGCTGTGCACGATGATGGAAATGCCTGCTGCTTTGAACTGCCGCACCATGTTCGCTGCGACCTGCAGCAAATCGGACTGGGCTGGCCCCGGTAGCTCATAGAGCCAAATCTCGCGAGTTTTGACCACTCGCTTGGCCTGCAAGGCAGACAAATTCAGCGAGGCGATATGCGCGTTCAGAGCTTCCAGCAAGCTATCGTTAGTTTTCGGCATACGCCTAATTGCGACCGCGCTGCTGCTGCGGTTGATTTCCGCAAGCATAGATCGAGTGTAATGCGCCAACAAATTTTCATGCTGCGCCGAAGCAATTACCGTGTTGCCAGCTTGTGCGATAGCGGCTTGGCAGCTCAGCAACAGTTGCGCGTCTTCGTCGCTAAAACAAAACGCTGCGTTGACTTTAGGTTCTTCCTTTAAGGGGATCATGCTGATTCATCCTATTCCAATCTAATGCGGGTTCAGTAAGGTGTGGCTGCTGTTTCTCGGCGGCGGCCGGTTTCATCAAAGACCATGTCATCGGGTATTTGCGGCCTCGGCTTAGTCATGCGTTGGCCATCGGCGCTTACAGAATTCAAGCTGTACACATAGGCGATAACCTGAGCCACGGCATGAAACAAACCGGCAGGTATGTACATGCCCACGTCGCAGGTGAAGTACAGAGCACGGGCCAGCAAGGGCGATTCGAAGATCTCGACGCTGTTGTCTGTGGCCCGTTCACGAAT
>JAACDW010000119.1 GCA_009936775.1 Pseudomonadota bacterium | reverse complement strand
TCAACTCGATGTTTGACGTTATGATCACCTATCGTCTGGACGACCTGCGCGAAACGGTGGGCGCGATCCACAAGGCCGAAGCCATGCACGCCGATAGCAGTAACGCGGCAGCAAAAGCCAAGATTGCTGAAGCTTGGGCATTGGTTGACGCAAACCCAATTGACGAGGTGCAAAGCCTTGACGTCGATTTTGCAGCAATCTTCACCAAGAAACGCAAGAAAGTGACGGATGAGGTGGGCGAGCGTCAGGCCGAGGTTGAGGCACGTTGGGACGCGATGGTCGTCGAGAACTACGCCAAGGCCAAGGCTCTGGCCGAAGAAGCCGCTGGAATGTGACGCTTAGACCGGGCGGCACTCCCGCGCCCGGTCCTTTCCCAGCTGCCGCGCATAAATTCTTAGGTCCGGCAGCGCAACACACGAGATTTCCAAGATGTCCACAATCCAATCCGATCGGGCTGACCGTGGCTTGGCTGATCGCCTGCCAAACGCGCTTGTCCCTAGTTTAAGCGGCCTGCATATGGTCGCACTTCTGATCGCGCTCCTGCTGCTAGGACTGCTGGTCATCCCCGTCGCGCAGGTAATTTTTGTCGCTTTCCAGGATCCGGCAACAGGTGCAGCGACATTGCAAAACTTTGCCGACTTCTTCGCCACATCGCTGTTTCGCGAGAGTTTCTGGAATTCGTTCTATGTCTCTGCGATGTCGGTCGTCTTCGCCACGATCATCGCATTGCCGCTAGCGTACATCACGACCCGTTTCCACTTCTCGGGTTCGATCCTTATCCAGAGCCTTGGGTTCATTCCGCTGATCATGCCGCCTTTTGTGGGTGCGATCGCCATGCAGTTGATCTTTGGACGGAACGGCACGATCAACCTTCTACTGCGTGACTATTTTGGATTTACCATCCCTTTCATGGATGGATTGAACGGCGTGATACTTGTCCAGTCGATTCACTACTTTCCTTTTATTCTGATCAACCTGTCCGCCAGTTTGCGCAACATTGACCGGTCTATGGAGGAAGCGGCTCAAAACCTCGGCAGCCACGGTTTGCGCCTGTTCCATCGGATCGTTTTTCCGCTGGCCATGCCAGGCTATATAGCGGGGGCAGCGCTGGTTTTCATCAAGGTCTTCGATGACCTCGGAACACCGCTTCTGCTCAACGTCAACAACATGCTGGCACCGCAGGCCTTCCTGCGGATCTCATCAATCGGCATCAGCGATCCGATGGGTTATGTGATTTCTTGCATCCTAGTCGTCTTTTCGGTCCTATCGCTTTGGGCATCATTTCTGGTGATGCGTGGCAAGGATTATGCAACCGTCCAGAAGGGCGGTGGCGGCACGGCCAAGCGTGAACTGAAGTTCTCTGAAAAGGTTCTGGCCTATGGTGTGGTGATCTTCATTCTATTGGTCGTTCTTTCACCGCATATGGGCTTGCTGCTACTATCCTTTGGCACGATCTGGAGCTTTGCGCCACTGCCGGACGCCTACACTTTTCAGAACTATATAACAATGTGGGAGGGATCAAAGACCTACATCATTAACACCGTTCTCTATGCAGGTATCGCCGCTACGCTAGATGTTATCATCGGTACAGCGATTGCCTATATCGTAATCCGGACCGGAATCTTTGGGCGCAAGTGGCTGGACTATCTCGCAACGGCTGCACTTGCCGTGCCCGGAGTTGTGCTTGGCATTGGCTATCTGCGCACCTTCCACAGTGTCGATGTGCCTTTCACGGGTGACCCTCTGGCAAGCTGGTGGGTCATTATCGCTCTGGCATTGATGATCCGGCGGCTGCCCTATGCACTCCGCGCCTGTACGGCGGCCTTGCAACAGGTGAGCCTTGCTCTGGAAGAAGCCGCTGAAAGTCTTGGTGCCACCAAGCGGTGCACGATCCAGAAGATTGTCTTGCCGTTGATGACGGGCGGCATTCTGGCAGGTTTTGTCACCAGCTTTGCCACAGCGGCGGTGGAGCTTTCGGCGACAATCATGCTGGTTTCAAGCAATTCTGATGCGCCACTGGCCTATGGCATCTATCTGTTCATGCAGACACCGTCGGGACGCGGTGCGGGTGCGGCCCTCGGCATCGTGGCGGTGATTGTCGTCGCCATTGGCACGCTCGCCAGCCAGTTCATCATCGAACGCGATAAAAAACTCAAAACATCCAACGCTGTTCACTGAAGGAACCAACAACATGAGCAAAGCCGGGATCAAAATCGAAAACGTCCACCTTTCATTCGGTCAGACCGAAGTTCTCAAAGGTGTCAATCTGGACATCAAGCCGGGCGAGTTCTTCGCGTTTCTTGGCCCGTCGGGGTCGGGAAAGTCCACGCTGCTTCGCGCGATTGCGGGCTTTGGACCGAATCCCAAGGGCCGCATCCTGATCGGCGACCGGGATGTGGTGGGGCTGGACCCATGGGTTCGGAATGTCGGAATGGTGTTCCAAAGCTACGCGCTCTGGCCGCATTTGCGTGTGCGCGACAACGTGGCCTTTGGCTTGAAGGAGCGGCGTGTCCCGCCAGAGCAAATCAAGTCCAAAGTTGATGCGGCGCTGGAGCTTGTAGACCTGGCAGATCTGGGAGACCGCATGCCCAACCAGCTCTCAGGCGGGCAACAACAGCGGATTGCTTTGGCGCGAACGATTGTGGTGGAGCCCGAAGTACTGCTCTTGGACGAACCACTGTCAAACCTCGATGCGTCGCTGCGCGTTCAAATGCGCCGTGAACTTCTGCGCCTGCAGCGCCAGCTTGGCCTGACCACGATTTTTGTGACCCACGATCAAGAAGAGGCCAACACGACATCCGACCGCATGGCCGTTTTAGACGGTGGTGTGATCCAGCAGGTTGGCACCCCGCAGGAACTTTATGATCAACCATCCAATCTCTTTGTAGCAAACTTTCTTGGCACTGCGAATATTCTTGAGGGTCACGTCGAGACAGATGGTGATCAGGCGCGCTTTGTCACGAAGACCGGAGATATTCTGAGCCTTCCGCAAGGAGGAACCGGCAAAAATATTGTGCTCAGACCGCAGAATATCTTCATCCGGCAGCAAAGCTCGGCAAACGCGCTGCGTGGAAAAATCCTCCATCGCGAGTTCCTCGGCAGCCAGGTTCGCTACCTTATCGACGCCGGCGGAGCGGAACTGGTGGTGGACCAAACTCATGGCGGCGGCCGCGAATGGTTTGACACCGGAAGCGAAGTTTATCTAAGCGCAAACACATCAAACGCTGTTGTGATTTGAGGCTCAGGTGCCGTTACAAGGTGCTCAAAGATCGCTGCAGCTTCGGCTCTAGGCCAGAGATTTACGATATACGCAGCATTGGAAGAAATGGGTTCTTAGCTGCCATTGACTATGCGCTGCACAAAGGCCTGCTATGCGGGACCAAACGGTCCCTCGCAGATGCAGCTATTGCTT
>JAACDW010000118.1 GCA_009936775.1 Pseudomonadota bacterium | reverse complement strand
TCGATCTGCGCCGTCGTTTCTATTTTTGGAAACAGCAAGGCGGCTATTGGCGCATTGGCAAAGGCCTGCAAATCATCCAGACCCCAAGGCGTATCCAGACCATTACAGCGCACGACTAGCTCTCGGTGACCGTAGGTGTGCAGTGCCAGTGCGTTAAGTACTTGGGACCTCGCTGCAACCTTTGCCGCGGGAGCCACCGCGTCTTCAAGATCAAAGATAATGGTATCGCAATCTAAGGTCTGAGCTTTTTCCAGTGCTCGAGCGTTCGCGCCAGGCATATACAGTAGCGAACGGCGCGGAACGATGGGTTCGGACGACGGAGTAGAAGACGACATGGAAGCGCATCCTTGGCTGCTTTGCGGCGCTTAAAGTGCCACGCCTCGGCCAATTTTGCATTAGTATCTGATTCTGGCTTTTTTTCGGGGAAAGGATATGCAACAGCCGTTTGATCTCAGCGGACAGGTAGTGGCCATTACCGGCGCTTCATCAGGTTTTGGCCATCACTTCGCTGGCGTGCTCGCCGCAGCTGGGGCCAAGGTCATTCTTGGCGCTAGACGTACCGACAAACTCGCAGCAAGAGTCGAGGAAATAATTGCAGGCGGCGGTGAAGCCGCTGCCGCCGCCTTGGATGTCCGGGAAAAAGACAGTATCGGCGCGTTCTTAGATGTTGCCTACGACACCTACGGCAGGCTCGACTGCGTGATCAACAATGCCGGTGTAGAGGCCGGTGCAAAGACGTATCACACCATTGACGAAGACGATTGGGACTTTGTTCTTGATACCAACCTCAAAGCAGCTTGGTTGGTCTCCAAGCTCTATACCGACCGTGTGGTTGCGCACAAGCAGGACGGTGGCAACATCATCATGATTTCTAGCATTACGGACTCTCGAACCATTAAGGGTCAGTTCCCCTATGCGGTGTCCAAGGGTGGCATGACACGTATGACCGAGGTGATGTCGCTGGAAGCAGCCAAGTACAACATTCGCGTCAATGCGCTGGCTCCCGGATATTTCCTCACGGACGTCAGCCGAATTTTGCTCGAGTCACCCATGAGCGAGGACTTTGTGAAAGGCATTCCCATGCGCAGGGTGGGCGAGTTTGCAGATTTGGACGGCCCGCTGCTACTGCTGGCCAGTGACGCTTCGCGCTATATGACCGGCTCTGTCCTAGTGGTCGATGGCGGCCACATTTGCTCATCTTTATAACCGTTCTCTACGTTCAATTTTCTCAGGAGGCCTCATGACAGCCATTACACCCTTTGTCATTAACGTCAGCGCCGACGCGGTGGCTGATCTGCAAACCCGCATCCGCAATACTCGCTGGCCTGACGCGGAAACCACCAGCGATTGGTCCCAAGGTGTGCCGCTGGCCTATGTGCAAGAGTTGGTTCAGTACTGGGGCGAAAGCTACGATCACCAGCGTCTTGCCACACGCCTCAACGCCTACGACAACTGCAAAACCGAGCTGTTGGGACTTGGCATTCACTTCATGCACATCAAGTCCAGCAATGCGCAAGCACGGCCACTGCTGCTTACCCACGGCTGGCCCGGCTCAGTGGTGGAGTTTCTCAAAACCATCGGGCCGCTTACGGAACCACAGGATCATGGCGGTGATGCCAAGGATGCCTTTCACCTAGTCATACCCTCGCTGCCCGGCTATGGCTTCTCAGACAAACCTACGCAGACCGGCTGGAGCGTGGAAAAAACCGCTGACGCTTGGGCCGAACTGATGGCCCGGCTGGGCTATGAGCGGTACTTTGCGCAAGGCGGCGATTGGGGCGCCGTGGTGACATCCCATATCGCCCGACGCGATCCCGAGCACTGCCTTGGCATTCACCTGAACATGGTTACCGTGCCGCCGGATCCATCCGCCAGTGACTTAACCGCCATAGAGTTGTCCGCCCTGGCTGGGCTGAAGTTCTATCAGGATTCGGACTCCGGGTACTCCAAGCAGCAGGCAACCCGTCCGCAAACCCTGGGCTACGGACTCGCCGATTCGCCAAGCGGCCAAGCGGCGTGGATTGTTGAAAAGTTTTACCAGTGGATGGACTGTCAAGGTCATCCAGAGAACGTGGTCAGCCGCGACGAGCTGCTAGACGACATTATGATGTACTGGCTGAACGGCGCAGGCGCATCCTCGGCGCGTCTGTATTGGGAAAGTTTTGGTGCCGCATCCGGCGGCGCTGTACCGGTAACCGTGCCCATGGGCGCGAGCATTTTTCCGAAAGAAATTTTTCGGACCAGTCGGCGCTTTGCCAGTGCCGTTTACCAAAATATTGTTTTTTGGCGCGACCAAGAACACGGCGGCCACTTTGCTGCCTTCGAGCAGCCAGAGGTTTTTGTTAGCGAGCTAAGAGACTGCTTCGCGCTAATGCCGCAACCTTAGCCGCAGGCAGGCAGCAACGATCAGCCCAGCGCGACTAGGCAGCACCGAGTGCCTCGCCCTCGATGGTGATGCGGTGCATCTCCCGTCGACTGCCCTGATAGTCATTTACCGCCCAGTGCCAAGTTGCGCGGTTATCCCAAAATGCTAGGGCGCCCTCGCTCCACTGAAAGCGAATGGTGTGTTCGGCTCGACCAATATGCTGATACAAAAACTCCAGCAACGGTGCGGATTCTGTGTCGGTCCAGCCTTCACAGCGCAGCGTGAATCCGGGGTTTACATACAGCGACGGCCGACCCGACAGCGGATGCCGAATCACCACCGGATGCACGGCATCTTGAGTGGCAGCCTGGCTATTGCCCAAGCGCCCCTGCATCGCCTCAACGTAGGGCGCTTGATCACCAAAAACGTGCCGCGATGAATGCACTGCTCGCAGGGTCAGCAGCATTTCTTGCATTCCCAACGACAGCGACGCAAAGGCTTTCGTGCATGAGGCGAACAACGTATCGCCACCCAACGGCGGCACCTCGCGCGCCAACAGCATGGATCCCAAGGCAGGTACTTGGTCATAGGAATGATCGGTATGCCAGTAACCGCCAATATTACCCTGCTGTTCTGGCTCCTTTACCACTTGGGCAATGGATGGGTGGCCTTCAACATGGGCAAAAAACCGATTGACGTTGATTTCACCCCAGCGCTCGGCAAAACCCAAATGCGCTTCGGGTGCCAACTGTTGATTTTCAAAGAACAGCACTTCGTGGGCCGCGAAGGCCTCCTGCAAAGCCTGCATCTGATCTGGTGTTACCTGAGCAAGATCGACGCCCTGCACTTTCGCACCCAGCGCGCCGAGACTGCTTACCTGAATTTGTTCACTCATAACTTATGTATCCATTGGGGCCAGACTAAGCATCATGGGGTTGCTTGCTGCACATCTGGCGGCGTCCGCTTGGCTGGTGCTGGCACGAGAAAAATCAGTATCCCGGAGAAGATATTCAACCCTGCGACAATTAACAGGGCGCCATCGTAAGCGCCAATGTTGTCACGGTAGAGCGATACCAGCCATGGCGCTAAGGCGCTGAGGGTCAACGCAAACGGCATCGCTGCACCTCGAATCGAACCCAGAAAACGACGCCCAAAAAACGACGCCCAGATGACTTCCTGCATAGGAATCATACCGCCCCAGCCCAGCCCCAACACCGCGTAGGCCCCATATATGGCGACTAGATCACGAGACGCGGTGGCATAAACAATCATCAGCAGTGCGATACCCGTGAGCGAAGCGGATGCCGCCGCCAGGGGCTTGGCCGGACTGCGGTCAATCCAATAGCCCCAAATCGGTTTGCTGAGCATGGCAGGTACCGAGGCTACCAGCATGGCAAAGGCAGCCTCGTTGCGAGAGAAGCCCGCGTCGGTGAGTAGCGGCACCGTATGAATGAGCAGTACAAAAATGTTGATCGAAAAGAAGCCGAAGGCCACCACTAAGGCGTAGAACGAAAAGGTCCGCAGTGCCTCAGATCGCGTATAAGAGGAAGCGAATTCGAGGCGCGCACGTTCGCCATGCCCCTCAGCAATTTGCGCCGCAGAGTAGCCGTCTGGATGCAGACCGTGATCTTCTGGGGCGCGACGCATTACCAGCGCCAATGGCAGGGTCAGACTGGTGGCGCAAATACCAAGCCAGATCCAAGCCTCGCGCCAGCCCAAATTGTCGACCAGCCAAGTTGCCAACGGCGTGAGCACGACACCGCCAAAAGAAACACCCATCGCCGCAATGGCAATGACGATGCCGCGCCGCTCGACAAACCACTTAGATAGGGTGACGTTGACCACTAAGTTGCCGAGCATGGCGCAGCCGATGGTGACCATGACACCGTTCAAGAAGAGCCACATCCAAAGGCTATCGACCAGACTGGTTAGCGCCAGCGTCGCCCCCAGCAACAGGCTGCCGCAGAGCATGATGGGACGACCACCATAGACGTCCACACGTGAGCCAATATAAATGCCCACCAGCGCCATGACCATTTGGCCAATGGTACGGGTCAAGGTGAAGTCCGCCCGACTCCAGTTCAACTCGGTGATCATGGGATCCATGAAAGAACCCAGCACATAGCTGTACATACCGGTGGAGATAAACTGGGCGACGAATGCCACACCCACCAAGTAATAACCGTAAAACATCGGACTGCCCATGCGGGCTTCTGGGTTTAGCAATGCATATTCCGGCCAAGCAGAGTTAAAGAAGCGATGACCGATGCGACATCAGGCCGACAGCTCAGCGCGGCTGCCGAACCTGAGTTTTACCAGTGATACCGAGGACCAGTCTTTTTGTTTCCCGGTTTCCCAGTTGCTCGGTTGCCTAGCGACCTAACCGCCTAGGCGGTTAGGGCATGCAGCACCTGTTCGACAATCACATCTGCCTTGGCACGCATCTCTTCGTCAGTTGCATCCTGAATTGGGTGCTGGACAAAGACACGCTGCGCGTCTGGCATACCAAGGGCGTCCGCCTGAGCGGTAGCCGCAGTGACAAACTCCGAGGAAGCGATAGATACCGCCGGCGTTCCCTGAATTTCAAACCATACCGTGTCATGCAAACTGCACGTGGTACAAGAACCTCAGTCGGCCAATGCTTCAATAACGAAGTCGTTATCTTGGTGTATCTCATCACGCAGCGCTGCCGGTGCCGGCTTGGAGAAGGTTGGCTTGGCATACCGGGTCAGTGTGACTCCGGGTAGCTGTTTGGCCAACACTTCCTCTAGCTGATCTAACAGCACACTGCCTCGGGGCTTAGAAATATCCAGCAAGGCCACTCGGCCGGTTACCGCACTCGGCCGCGGCGTCAGCTGCCGCGTTACCGGCACCCGCTCATCTGTGGGGTCCATTATCGTTGTCATCATCACTCCTCTTTCACTTCCGCTCAAAATTCTATCGCCGATCTGGTCTTACCGATCTGTCGGGTATTGGTCCCAGCGAAGGCCACCTACATTTTTGACGCTTACACTTTATTCCTCAATCTTGCGCGACACCGGTATGGACCCAACGCTGCCGGTTACCCAACCGTGAAACGCACCAGAAAACTTTCCGGCTTCACTGCCCGCCACCACAATATGTATGTCTTCGTCGCGGCGGAACTTAGTCATCATTTGATCTAGGCTGGCCTCATCCATTTTTTCCGCCGTTGCTGCCTTGATGCCAGTTGCGGAATTTTCATCAGCAACCAGTTCGCGCACAGGCCGTGCGCTGACTTCTTGAATCCGCCGACGCAGGTCTTCCTTGCTGTAGTTGTCCCGCATCAACGTATCGACATGCTCAGGCACCACAACCAACAAGCAATCGGTAGCGAAATATGCCTTAGGACCCATTACCGCCTGCAGCCCTTGGCCTAGGGTACCCGCAAGCTGGGAGGCCGAACGCGAATCTTGGTCGACGATCAAAGTTGGGCCGCTGACCATGGTGAAAACTGTGACCACTGACTCTTCCTCAGCGAAACCGCGCTCTACATGCAGGGGCGACCAAGGGTTTCGTTCTTCCCACTCAGCAAAGCACATAGTGAATTTCATCGGATTGCCAAGGGTCGAGCGCTCTGTTTCGCCAGGTCTGGCACCGCCGACGTTGCGAATTACTAAGCGCACCGCGCGACCGATTGTGGCGTTTGCGCGATTACCCTGGCCCAGGGCGCCAAGGCCCATGTTCATACCGATACGCTGACGGATCGGACCGTTTACAACAATGACCGGACTAGCGCCCATGGTTGTGGCCATAACGCCGTGAATGTTGTAATCGTCCGTGAGCACTGCTTCGACTGCCGCCAGCACCACGGGCAGATACTCGGGCTTGCAGCCTGCCATGACAGCGTTGATGGCCACTTTCTCGATGGTTACCTCACCCATGTTCGGGGCCATTTCGCCCAGCACCTCTTGGGCATCGCGCTTGCTGCCAGACAACATGGCAAGCACACGTTCAGGCGTCGGCGGCACCAACGGCAGACCGTCAGAAAACCCCTGATCGAACATAAACTCGACTTCGTCGTCTTGCCTGCCGATGTCGATACGACGGGCGCGAATCGGGCTACCCTCGGCCATGGCTCGCAGTCGCGGTTCGTCGGCCGGACCTACCGACAACGAACCACAGCCTGGACGCCAATCTGGTAGCGCAGGCCAGTCCAATTGTGGCGCTTCCACATCAAGCTGAACGCTTAGTTTTGTTGCCAGCGCCTGCCATTCTTCTTTCACAAAGCCAACAAGACGACTGGCCTGGCCGTTACCTGCATCGGTGAGCACCATTGTAGGAACGGTTTCGATGTCCGCAGCAAAAGACACCTGCAGCGCGCTATCGTCCAAAATGGAGAATGTCGGATTGAACTGCTGGGCCAATGCGGTGTTGCCCTGACTTGTCTGCCCGATAATGTGCACCGGTATTGTTGAACCGAAGCGGACGAAAAACGCTTCGAGCACCGGCATCACCTCTTTGCAGGTGGGGCAGTCTTCCTTAATAAAACAAATCAGCGCCTGTTCTGCGTCAGGCGAGGCGATTTCTTCGCCGTTCGAATTCTCAAGCCGGTATGCCGGAAGCGTAGCCACATCACCCTCCCCAGTTTAGGTGTTAACAACCGCGTGTTGAGTTTCACAGTCTATACCGAGTAACCTTTATTGCAGTAATGAGTTCAACACAACATTCTGGGGATGAGTATGAGCGAAGCAGCCGAATTTCGACAAGACGTCAGCGCATGGATCACAGCAAACCTGCCTGACGGTGCCAAGGGACAGGGCCAGATGGCCAACGGCAGCACCAAAATCGAACTTGAAAAAGACGTTGCCCTATGGCTTGAGCGCTGCGTCGAAAAGGGCTACACCGCGCCGACCTGGCCAACGGAATTTGGCGGCGGCGGCCTGTCAGCAGAATTGGCCAAGGTCTTCTACGAAGAAATGGGCAAGGCGAATGCACGCACGCCTCTCACTGGCATGGGTATGACGATGATCGGCCCAACCCTGCTTGAGTACGGCACTCAAGAACAGAAAGAACGCCATATGCCAAAAATTATTCGCGGTGAACTGCAGTGGTGTCAGGGCTACTCCGAACCCAATGCAGGTTCAGATTTGGCTGCATTGAATACTCGCGCAGAAGACCAAGGCGACCATTACCTATTGAACGGTCAGAAAATCTGGACCTCTGGGGCCTACACTGCAGATTGGATGTTCGCCTTAGTGCGCACAGATTTTGATGCCCCCAAGCATGACGGCATTAGCTTTGTGCTGCTGCCCATGGACCCACCCGGGGTTACGGTGAAACCCATTCGTTTAATCTCTGGCTCTTCCCCATTCTGTGAGACATTTCTCGACAATGCTGTGGCGGCGAAGGAAGACTTGGTCGGTGATTTGAACCGAGGCTGGACTGTGGGCAAACGCCTGCTGCAGTTCGAGCGCTCTGGTATTGGTGGCTTGTCTGGCGGCGCACGCCCGGCGCAGTCGGGTACCAGCCTACAGGACATTGCCAAGCGCTATGTTGGCGAGGCAAACGGGCGCATCAGCGATGCCGCCATCCGAGAAAAAGTTACCACTCTCAGCATGAACCGCGCCTCGTTCCGGCTGACCGCACAGCGCGCCAACGCTGAGAACAAGTCTGGCACTCCGGGTGCCGCCACCTCCATCTTCAAGCTATATGGCGCAGCGCTGCAGCAAGATGGCGCCGAACTAAAGCGTGAACTAATGGGCTTTCAGGGCCTTGGCGTTGAGGGTGAGGGGTTTACTGATTTCGAACTGACCAGCGTCGAGGAGTGGCTGCATACCAAGGCCACCACCATTTATGGTGGCAGTAACGAAATTCAGGCCAACATCATCGCCAAGCGCGTATTGGGCCTGCCTGAGTAGCATCTCTTGGCTTGCCCGTAGCGGCGGGCAGGCCAAGCGCTTCCTTCCTTTCAACCCATTTCCTGGGGACCCTGTTCTGCGGTCCCACCCCAATCCTGCAGGACCCAGCAGCTTTCACTTCCCTTTGGCATTTAAGCTGGCATGCTCCGCGCCCATGACGACACTTACGGGCACACGCCCAACTTTTCGCGCAGCCATCAAGCCAGTACTGATTCTGGGTTGGCCGATGATTCTCACCCAACTGTTCATTATGGGTACAGGATTTGTCGATACGGTGATGGCCGGCCGCTACTCTGCAACGGATCTTGCCGGGGTTTCCTTGGCGGGCAATGTGCTATGGCCCTGCTTTATGCTGCTGACCGGCGTGACCATGGCGCTGTCGCCCATTACCTCCCAGCTGCGCGGCAGCGGACGTGTCGCAGATGTGGGCAGGCAAGTGCGTCAAGGCCTGTGGCTATGCCTTGGCAGTAGTACAGTTTTGGTAAGCATCTTGCTCAACGCAGATTTTCTGTTCCGGTTGGTAGACATAGACACCGAAGTGGCGTCAATCGCCAGCGCTTACCTTGTCGCCGTAAGCTGGGGCATACCGCCGATTATTCTGTATGTAGCGTTACGCCATACCTCTGAGGGACTTGGCGTAACTCGCCCGCCCATGCTTATCGCTGGCAGTGTTTTGCCCCTTAACGCGCTGTTGAACTATGCCTTTGTGTACGGCAACTGGGGGGCACCCGAACTGGGCGGAGTTGGCTGCGGATGGGCTACTGCCATCGTGTTTTGGGTCGAGTTTCTGCTCATGATGCTGGTCGTGCGCATGCGCCATTTCAGACAAACCAACGCATTCG
>JAACDW010000010.1 GCA_009936775.1 Pseudomonadota bacterium | reverse complement strand
GCACAATTGGCTGGCCTGTCGGTATTGCATATCGCTCCAGAGAACGCTCTGCGCAAATACCTGCGCCGACGGGCGGGTGGGTACGTTTTTGCAGACCTGCACCGGACCGATGTGGATTTTCGTTTCGATGTGCAGGACATACCCTTTGCCAGCGCCAGTTTTGATCTGGTTTTCGCCTCGCATGTACTGCAATACCCTGAGAACGATGTGCTGGCGATGCGCGAAATTCGTCGGCTATTACGCGCCGACGGACAGGCCATCTTGCCGGTACCGGTACTGCATCAGACGACGCTAGATCACTCGGTAAGAGCAAGCAATCGCATGATGCACGAACCGGGTATGGACTACTTTGACCGCCTGCGCGGGGTCTTTTCCACTGTGCAGGTGTTTTCCCCGCAGCACTTTGCCGCCAAGCATCAGCTGCAGGTGCTAGTCGACACCCCAGATCTGTGCGCCCAGCGGCGCGCCTTTCTGCGTACTGCTCTCAATCTAGCTCCCGTATGTCGAGTTTGAATGCAGTGCGAATGAGCTGAGTTTCGGGCGCTGGCTGAGCTCAAATAAGACGAATCAAAATTCCAGAATGGCGCGTCCCGCAATTTTGCCGCTGGCCAGTGCGTCGGTGGCTTGGTTGATTTGGTCGATGCTAAAGCGCTCGGTCACCATTTCATCCAGTCCTAAATCGCCGTTTTCTTCCCATTCTAAAAAGCGCGGAAAATCACGATCCGGGGCGCAAGAGCCGCCAATGCTGCCGATAAAGTGTTTTTCATTCAGTAACAAATCATTGGCGTTGATTTCCACTGTGGTGGTGGGCACGCCGACCAGTACCGCCTTGCCACCGTCCAAGGCACCAAAGCGGCCACTGCGGCAGGCAGGAACAATTTGTTCCATGGTCTGCTTAATGCCAATACAGTCGAATGCGTAGTCGGCGCCTGAAACGGGTGCGCCCATGAAAGTGAAGCGATCGTCATGCGTCGTCAGCGCATGAATGGCCGCCACAGGGTCCTCGTTGCCGGCATTAACAGTGTGGGTTGCGCCGAAGCCTTTGGCGAAGGCCAGCTTCTCGTCATCCAAATCCACGGCGATAATCGGGTTAGCACCAGCCATACGTGCCCCGACTACCGCTGACAAACCGACTCCGCCGACGCCAAAAATTGCCACGCTCTGGTTGGCCTGAACCTTGGCGGTGTTAATGACCGCGCCTGCGCCGGTCATTACGGCGCAGCCGATAATGGCGGTTACATCGGTTTTGATATTTGCGTCGACCTTCACCACAAATTGCTGATCGGCGATGGTGTGATCGGCCCAAGTGAAGACATTTTGCGACCTTGCAATGCCGTCCATAACCTCCAGTCTGGCGGCGACCGGCGGTACCGATTCTGCAGTGGCCTGTCGCGGCACCCAAGTCACCATTACCGTGTCGCCCGGAACCACATGAGTAACGTCGCTGCCAACATGCAGTACCACTCCCGTGGACTCGTGGCCTAAAACCACCGGCGATCTGCGCGGCGCGTGCATTTGGTGCAGCTGAGAATGGCAGATGCCCGAGGCAAATTGTTTTACTACCACCTGCTGAGGGCCCGGATCTGGCAGTTCCAGCTCCTCAATGCGCAGGGTTGATGTGTCTTGTGGCAGTACTATGACTCGTGCAGGCGTGCCCATATCTCTCTCCTTAAGAAGCAAAGCAAAATTGCAATGTCCTTGAGCATGCTGCGAACAGCAAGTAAGTTCAATTGTCGTGGTGGCGATACACGACGGCAAGGGGACAAAAAACAATAAGGTCACGCACTCAGGGGGAATCTGGATGAAATTGTATGAGGCACCATCACCTAATGCACGACGCGTGCATATTGCCATGGCAGAGAAGGGGATCGAACTCGACCGCGTGGCCGTAGACATTCGCGGCGGCGAAAATCTCAGTGACGAATTCTTAGCGAAAAATCCCAGTGGCCGGGTGCCGGTGCTGGAGCTTGACGACGGCACCCATATTGGTGAGTCCGTGTCCATTTCTCGTTACCTCGACGCCATTGGAGAGGGGCCCCTGCTGTTTGGCGACTCGCCCTTGGCCCAAGCCCAAATAGACATGTGGCAGCGTCGCGCAGAATTGAATTTCTTTCTTGAGGTGGCTGCTGCCTTTCGTAACATTACCGGCTTCTTTAAAGACCGTGAGACCTGTGTGGAAGCGTGGGGTGTGGTTTGCGCCGACCGCGCGCCAAAGGCGCTGAGCATGTTCGAGGCCCAGCTTGGGCGCAATGAGTTCCTCGCCGGAGATCAGTTTTCCGTGGCGGATATCACCTTGGGCGTAGGTCTAGACTTTGCTCGGTCGGTGAAAGTTGTCG
>JAACDW010000117.1 GCA_009936775.1 Pseudomonadota bacterium | reverse complement strand
GGGCAGCAACAGATCCGCGGCACCACGATTATTGTCTGGACCCGCACCCTGAAAAAAATGATTGAAGCCCACTTCTAGCATGGTGGCACAGGAGGCGTAGGTGGCAATATGACCGCCAACACCGATGCCTTTGTCTTGCGCACGCAGCACCATGGCTATGGCATTCCAGCGCAACAGCTTTTCGATTTCCTCCTCTAACTCCATGTTGCCGGGATAGGCTGGCTGAGCTTCCGGCGCAATGGTGTTGCGATAGGGCGTGTTCAGAGTTGCTTCATCAAGCGGGATGTTCAGACCCAGTACATGGTTTTGCAGGCTGCGCAGAATTTCGCGAGCACCCGGGGCACCGTATTGGGCAACAATGGCATCGAGGGACTCCGCCCACTCGGCGTTGTCATCCGCAAGTAGACGGGCTAGCTCGCTGCCTTGTGTGCGGTGCTCGCTCATATCCCCCCCGGTAGCAGACTAATCGATTGCTCGGCTATTCGCCGAGTGCAGACTTAACCCGCTGGGCATGGGCCTCAAGTTCGGCAAAGTCAGCCATTGCTCTGGCATGGAGCAACATTTCGAGACCCTCGCTACGGGGTAAAATATGGAAGTGCAGATGAAACACAGTTTGGCCTGCTGCTGCACCATTGAGTTGCGCAAGCATGATGCCCCGGGCATCGAAAGCTTTCTTCACCGCCGCCGCAACTGACTGCACAGGATTGATGGTATGACCCAAAATCACCGGATCGGCGCTAAAGACATCTTCAGTAGGGTCCTTGGGTATGACTAAGGTATGACCGGGCACTTGGGGCATCACATCCATAAAGGCGAGGGAGAATTCGTCTTCATAGACCTTAAAAGCTGGCGCTTCGCCGCGAAGAATTTTTGCGAAAATGTTGTCGACATCGTAGGCCATGCCCTTCCCCCGTTGGTTTTACCACGCACCAGTGTGCGGCATCGGGCGGGGGTGGTTCAAGCGTGGAAACATAAGACTGTAGCTATGATTGCCGGGCTTGGGACTCATCGAGTTGTCGCAGCACATGCGCCGTATGTTCGCCGAGTTCAGGCACTCTGGGCAGCGGTTTTGCGGTTGCATCAAGACCCGGCACCCGAGGCAGGTGAATCAGCCTGTCGCCCACCATCACGTCAAAGGTGTGAAAGTCTTTGTGGGCTTTCAGATCAGTAATTTGATGCAGCGGTGCAAAAGCCAAATCTGCGGCGTTGAAGCGCTCCTGCACTAGGGCATAGGACATTTCGCCGATTGCCTGCTGCACAGCAGTATCGACAAATTCGCGGTGTGCCACGCGGCTTTCGTTGTCTTTGCAGCGCTCATCGCTCAGCAATTCATCACGCCCAATACCTGTAGCGCAGAGGCGTTGCCACTCGCGTTCATTCTGCACAGACAAAATAAATTCCTGCCCGCATTGGGCCATGAACACACCGTAGGGACAGATACCCGGGTGCGCCAAACCCGCCCGCTGGGGTGGACTGTTGCCATAGCGCTCGAGCAGATAGGGTACCGCCAACCACTGGGCTACTGCGTCGAACAAAGAGACATTAAGGGCCGCACCATGACCGGTTTTGCCACGTTCGATAAGTGCGCCCAAAATGGCCTCGTAGGCAAATTGTCCGGTGGCAATATCGACTAAGGATACGCCCACGCGTCCGGGCGCCTCGGGGCTTCCGGTAATCGCGCTGAGACCTGACTCGGCCTGCATCAAAAGGTCGTAAGCTTTGCGGCTGTGGCCTGGACCGTCCGGCGCAAACCCGGCGATGGACATAGAGATCAACCGCGGCAGCCGTTGATGCAGTTGGAGCAGATCAAGCCCCAGCTTTTGCATGGCCCCGGGTTTAAGATTCTGGATGAGCACATCGCTTTCCGCGATCAGACGATGCAGCGTGGCGACTTGATCGCCCTGCCGCAGATCCAAAACCACAGACTCTTTGCCGGCGTTAAGCCAAACAAAGTAACTGCTTTGGCCTGCTACAGCGGTGTCATAGCCGCGCGCGAAGTCGCCCTCAGGGCGTTCAATTTTTATTACCCGTGCACCAGCTTGGGCCAGGCGCATACTGCACGCTGGCGCAGCCACTGCCTGTTCGATGGCTACTACCGTGATGCCGTCGAGAAAGCCCATGGAACCCCTCCAGCCCTTTCAAGCCTGACAAAAAAACCATAAAAAAGAGGGCTTTGGCCCTCTTTTCTAAGCAAAACTCCGTGTTTAGCTCTTCGGGTTATGGCCCATAATGGCCTTGGTTTCGAGAAATTCCTCGAACCCGTAGCGGCCCCACTCGCGCCCATTACCGGACTGCTTGTAGCCACCGAATGGCGCGCTTTGATCTGGCGGCGCGCCGTTCACATGCACGTTACCCGTGCGAATCAGTCTGGCCAGTTTGTTTGCGCGCTCGGGGTCCTCGGAAGAGATGTAACCGCTGAGGCCATAGAGGGTGTCATTAGCAATACGTACTGCATCGGCATCGTCTTCGTAACCGATCATCGCCAACACCGGACCGAAGATCTCTTCACTGGCTATGGTCATATCATTCGACACATGGCTGAACACGGTAGGCTTGACGTAGTACCCAGCGTTGAGGCCGTCTGGACGACCCGTGCCACCGGTTTCAAGTTTCGCACCTTCATCAATCCC
>JAACDW010000116.1 GCA_009936775.1 Pseudomonadota bacterium | reverse complement strand
CTGGCGAATGATGTCACGGCGTTGCATTGCTGGCAGCTTGGTTTCGATGAGCTTCGCGGCTCGGTCGAGAAAGTGTTTATCGGTGCAGAGCAATATCGCCTGAGCTGAAGTGTCATGCTCTGCTTGGGAAAACAGATCCAGCACGGCCCATTCTACCTCAGTGGACCCGTCAGCGATCACCAGCACTTCACTAGGACCAGCAATCATATCAATGCCTACTTGGCCAAAGACCTGTTTTTTTGCTGCTGCAACATAGGCATTGCCTGGGCCAACGATTTTGTCGACTCGCGGCAGTGTCTGAGTGCCGTAGGCTAAGGCTGCCACCGCTTGAGCCCCGCCTACGGTAAAAACACGATCCGCGCCCGCCAGATACAGGGCTGCCAACACCATGTCGTTGCGCTCACCGCCAGGGGTGGGCGACACCACAACCACTTCTTGGACACCAGCAACCTTGGCAGGAATGAGCGTCATCAGCACGCTGGAAGGATAGGCTGCTCGACCACCCGGAACATAAACGCCTACGCGGTCAAGGGGCTGAATTTTTTGCCCCAGTTCGCAGCCTAGTTCATCGGTAAAGGACCAGGAATCCTCGCGCTGTCTTTCATGGAATCGCCGAATTCTCTGGGCAGCTAGGGTCAGCGCCTGCTGCGCTGTGGTGTCAATTCTTGCCCAAGCCGCAGCAAGTTCGTCGGCTTGAATTTCAAGCTCAGCAGCGCTGGCAGCATCGACGTTATCGAACTGTTGCGTCAACGATAAAAGTTCAGCATCGCCGTCACTGCGAATGCGCTTGATGATTTGTCCCACAGTCACATCTACCGCGCTATCGACACCCATATCCCATGCCAGCAGGTCGTCTAGCTGGCTGGCGAAGTCTGGGGCCATGGCATCGAGGTAACGCACGTCAGCCAGCCTGCTCTGGTGGCTGAGTATTCTCCACCACTTCTTCCAACTGCTGGATCAAGCGTTGGACGGAGTCGAATTTCGTCTTCATGGATGCCCGGTTTACGATCAGTCGTGTACTGATGTCGCAAATGGTCTCGCGCGCCTCCAAACCATTGGCTTTCAGCGTGTTGCCAGTATCTACGATATCGACTATGCAATCCGCCAAGCCCAACAAAGGCGCTATCTCCAACGCTCCAGACAACTTGATGAGGGATACCTGCTTCGATTGGCCTTGAAAATACTTGCGCGCAATATTGACGAATTTGGAGGCAACACGAATGCCCTGCTCGGGCTCGAGCACTCCGACGGGACCTGCAGTCATCATGCGACAAGCGCCGATTTTGAGATCCAGACGTTCGTAAAAGGTCATGTCGTCCCCGTACTCTAAAATCGTGTCCTTACCGGTAATGCCGACATCGGCAACGCCTTTCTCCACATAGGTGGGCACGTCGGCTGAGCGCGCGACGATTATTTTATGCCCGCCGGTAACGCTATCGAAAATCAACTTGCGCGACCTTTTAGGGTCGTCAGTTGGCTGAATCTGACACGCTGCGAGCAGGGGCAAACACTCCTCGAAAATACGCCCTTTATTTAGAGCAATAACTAGTCCCATGAGTAACTCAACCTCTTCGGCACTCTCTTAGTTCAGCAACACTTAGCAAATACGGTCCGTCAGGAGATACGCCTTACCTTGGCGCCCATCTGACCCAGCTTTTCCTCAATGGTCTCATAACCTCGGTCGATGTGATAAATCCGATCGATAGTTGTCGTACCTGTGGCCGCTAGCGCGGCCAGCACCAAACTGGATGAAGCCCGCAAGTCTGTGGCCATTACCGGTGCCGCGCGCAGTTCGGCAACGCCATGCACGACCGCCATTGAATGTCCGTGCAGCTCAATTTCAGCCCCTAGGCGTTTCATTTCGTGCACGTGCATAAAACGATTTTCAAAAATATTCTCGATAATGGTTGCCGTGCCCTCGGACAGCGCGTTTAACGTCATGAACTGCGCCTGCATATCGGTTGGGAAACCCGGGTAGGGCGAAGTTTCGATGTCGACGGCATTGGCTCTTCTACCCTGCATATCAAGCGCTATCCAATCGTCGCCAACATCGATCTGCGCACCCGCTTGCTGCAGCTTGTCGAGCACCGCCCCCAATGTTTGCGGGGCCACGTCGCGCAAGCGCACTGAGCCACCTGTTACCGCAGCTGCAACCAAATAGGTTCCCGCCTCGACACGGTCGGGCATGATCTGATGCGTGCCTCCATGCAGGCACTCCACTCCTTCTATCTCGATTGTCGAGGTACCTTGGCCTGAAATTTTAGCCCCCAGCGCATTGAGAAAATTCGCTAAATCCACTGTCTCGGGCTCGCATGCCGCGTTGTAAAGGCGCGTAGTGCCGGCGGCCAACGTCGCCGCCATCAGCAAATTTTGCGTTCCACCAACGGTGACAACATCCATATGTATATCGCAACCCACAAGCCTGCCCGGCGCGCGCGCACGAACATAGCCATCGGTAACGTCGATCTTTGCTCCTAATGCTTCGAGACCCTTTATATGTTGGTCAACCGGGCGGGAGCCGATGGCGCAGCCGCCGGGTAGTGACACTTCAGCTTCACCGAACCGTGCCAGCAAAGGACCAAGTACCAAAAAAGAAGCCCGCATGGTTTTCACCAACTCATACGGCGCGCGGAAACTGCTCAGCGTTGCTGCGACTATCTCTACCTGCATATTTTCATTCAGCGTCACTTCCACACCTAGGCTGGCAAGCAGCTCGATCATGGTCGTGACATCTTGCAGGTGCGGCGAATTGGATATGGTTACCGGGTCAGCTGTGAGCAGCGAGCCAGCAAGTATGGGCAGCGCTGCGTTTTTTGCGCCGCTGATGCGAATTGTACCTTGTAGGGCAATACCGCCCTCAATTTGCAGTTTGTCCATTGTCGACTAGGGGGTATCGGCCTTTATCGTTACCGCATGCAAGACGCCACTGGCGATAAGATCTTCAATGCAAGCGTATACCGCCTGCTGCTTTATCACTCGGCTCATGCCGTCAAAGTAGTTGCTGGTAACCGCAATCACAGCGCGGTTGCCATCTACCTCAACCGCTACCTGCGCGCCTGGGATCGCGGTTTCCACTCTTGTTCTAACCTCGTCTTGCATCATCAACTACCACCCGGCCCTCGTGTGACATCCAGCATGGCTTAGCCAGCGGATAAAGTGGCCGCTATCTTACGCAATATCCGCTCGGGCAACAGTGTGCTTTTGTTTTCACTACACGCATAAATTACCGACCATTAGTGGGGTAGAGTTTGTAACCGCAACTTGGCTAAGGGTGGCGATGGGACTAAAGTGAGTCGAATCGCACCGTTGCATTATCGCCCTCGCCACTTTGACTCGGCGCCACGGTTGGGTTTTATGCGCGAGCTACGGTGATGGTCATGAGCTGAACAGCTCGATCTGTTACAGAAGAATTTAGAGAGCCAGCATGCATTGGCGGTTGCTTGGCGTTAGAACACAGGAACTCCCCTATGTGGGTCGACTTACTTTTGATGGTCGTTGGCTTTGCCGCTCTCATCTGGAGCGCCGATAAATTTTTATCGGGCGCCGCGGCGACCGCGACCAATTTAGGTGTATCCAACATCGTCATCGGCTTGACCGTTGTCTCATTAGGCACATCGGCACCGGAGATCGTAGTGGCGCTAATTGCAGCGCTTGAAGACAACGCGGTATTGGCCATTGGTAACGCAATTGGCTCGAATATTGCCAATATCGGTTTGGTGCTTGGCATCACGGCCATTATCGCGCCACTGCCATTTTCCCAGAACGTACTGCGCAGAGAACTGCCTTGGCTGCTCGGCGCAACGGTTCTGGCTATCGTCCTAATCTTCGACCGCGAACTTAACCTGCTCGACGGCCTCATTCTCCTCACCGGTCTGGCTTATATCCTTTGGCAGCTGTTGCGCTCTGAGAAAAATACCGACCCAGCAGAAAGTGCCTTGGCCAGCGAGCTTGAGGAGCTGCCAAAAATGAAACAGAGCGCTGCGCTGTTTTGGTTGGTAGTCGGCTTAGCAGTTTTACTCGCCGCGGCCCAGCTTCTGGTTTATGCCGCTACGGAAATCGCCATGGCGTTGGGTATCAGTAGCATGATTATCGGCCTCACGATTGTGGCCATCGGCACCAGCTTACCCGAGCTTGCCGCAACGATAGGATCGGCAATGAAGGGCCAGCCCGACATTGCCATCGGTAATATCGTTGGGTCGAATATCCTCAACATACTGGCGGTATTGGCGGTACCCGGCATGATCAGCGCCACAACCCTCGATTTTTCCGCACTATGGCGTGATAGCGGTATGATGCTGGCATTGACGCTGATGCTGGCGTTGTTCGCATACGGCCTTAACTCCAGGGCGGTTATCACCCGGTTTGAGGGAATTGTTATGCTGCTTGCTTGGATTGGCTACAACCTATTGCTCGCTCAACAAGCCTAGTAACCCATACCGCCATGGCGACGAGACAAGACCCGCTGCATGATCTAGCTCAATCCATTAATGGCATTGTGCTTGATGTGGATGGCGTGCTGACCGACGGCAAAATTATTTACGGCGGCGATGGCAGCGAATACAAGCACTTTCACGTGCAAGATGGCGGCAGCCTCAAACTGCTGGCGGCTCAAGGCATTGCGCTAGCAATTATTACCGGGCGTCGTTCTAGCATTGTGCAGCGCCGCGCAGAAGAATTGGGCATCGTCCACGTTAGCCAGGGGGCTGATGACAAAGCTGCAGCGCTCGACCAACTCATCGCCGACGGCTTCCCGGCGACAAATTTATGTGCCATAGGCGACGACCTGCAAGACCTACAGCTCTTTCAACACCCTGCCGTTACCCTAGCAGCCACCGTTGCCGATGCTCACCCCACGGTATTGTCAAAGGCGCAATTCGTTACCCAGCGCGAGGGTGGCAGCGGTGCCATCGTAGAGCTGGGCGAACTGATTCTTCGCGCTCAAGAGCGCTGGCCTTTCGACTAGACAGCAGTCTGACAAGACACCTGCTGCTCGCTGTAATGTCAAAACCTGATCTGCAATCCACCGAGTCAATACAGCGCTGGCGCTGGCCAGCGCTGGCCCTTGGCGTCGTTGTCCTTGCCATTGTCGTGCTAACCCCTGCCAAACACATGCCTAACGAAAAAAATACGTTGAACGGTACCGCGGCCACCGTTCGCACGCTTAAGCCCACAAGCACAGCAGCAGGAGTAAAGTGGCGCCTGTTTTCCGACAGCGGCAACATCGACTATGAGGTGAGAGCAGCTTTTCTCGAGCAATACCAATCACTGCAGCTAATGAAAGTCGAGCAGCCCGAAATACGCTTAACATCACAACAACTTACGCCGTGGACAATGTATGCCCAGCGAGGAGAAATCACTCGCCGACCAGACGGCGAGGTTGAACATGACAACCCCGTTGGCATTGACCAACTGAGGCTTTTTGGCGACGTCACAGTGAGTCAACACAGCAAGGATCCGGCGCAGGCCATAGCGCTTTCTACCAGCGAGTTAGACATCTTCCCCGCCAAACAACGGGCTGCAACAACAGCCAAGGTGACCCTGAGCCATCGACGATTTGTCACCGTAAGCGATGGCCTTGATCTAAACTTGGCGACCGGTACGGTGCATTTTGCACCTAGCAAACCGGGTCGAGTGGTTAGTACTTTATTCCTTGAACCATCAGCCGGAGCCTCAAACCATGATCAGTAACCGCCACTGTTTGTTATGTTTGTTTGGCGCCTGCGTCTTCGGTTACGGCCAACTGGCCATAGCAGCCGAGCAAGACGCGACGACAAACGGCGAGCTGACTATCGAAGGCGATAGCGCTGTGTTTTTACAATCCCGAAATCGCATCGAATACTCGGGCAACGTGATCGCCTACATGAACGGCATGCGCATCAGTGGTGACAAAGTACTGGTGCAGATGAACGACGACCGTGTCGAGCAGATTACAACCAGCGGCAGCCCCGCAAATTTTTGGCAGGACGTTGCGGCAACTGATAGCGACACCGAGGCTGAGGCACAGACTATTATCTATTTGCCAAATTCTGGCTTGTTAGAACTCAGCGGCAGCGCCTCACTCAGCCAGAACGGCAACGCAGTGCACAGCGCGTCGATTCGTTACAACCTAACGCTCGGTCAGCTCGAAGCCAGCGGCGATCAGGCACAAGAACGTGTGCGCATGCAGCTTTTTGTGCCCAACGATGACACAACACGGGACTCGACCAGCCAATGACCCTGCGAGCAACAGCGTTGAAAAAAAGCTACGGCAACAACACGGTTGTAGCGGACATATCCTTGGAAGTGGGTGCTGGCGAAATCGTCGGTTTGCTGGGTCCCAACGGCGCGGGCAAGACGACTTGTTTCTACACCATTGTCGGCTTAGTCAAAGCCGACGCGGGCGAAGTCTACATTGATGGCCACGAACTCACTCACGCGGCCATGCACGAACGGGCAAGCATGGGGCTTGGCTACCTGCCACAAGAGGCCAGCGTTTTTCGCACGCTAAGCGCCGAAGCCAACATACTGGCGATGCTTGAATTGAACTCCGGCCTCTCCAACACACAACGACAGCAGCGTCTGGAGTTGTTACTCGAGGAATTTGGTCTTGAACGTGTGCGCAAAAGCCTCGGTCAGAGCCTCAGCGGTGGCGAGCGTAGAAGGCTTGAGATTGCTCGGGCACTAGCCACGGAGCCTAAATTTATGCTGCTCGACGAACCCTTCGCCGGAGTAGATCCGATTTCCGTTGCAGACATTAAAACCGAAATCGGCGGTCTTGCGCAGCGTGGTATTGGCATCTTAATTACAGATCACAATGTCCGCGAAACGCTGGATATATGCCATCGAGCCTATGTTGTGCATCAGGGGCAGGTCATCGCCAAGGGCACGTCGGCAGAGATACTTGATAATGAAACGGTGCAAAATGTTTATCTTGGCAAGGAATTTGCTTAACCTCTGAAATGTCCCGAGATATTGCATATCAACAAGGTATAGATCTTGGGTGGTCGAAGCAGTAACGCACTGTCTTAGCAACAACGCACTAATGACTCAGGTAGTTATGAAGCAACATTACGGTGTGATCGGCATGCTTTTTCTCTCATGAAGCAAAGTCTATCTATCAAGCTGGGTCAGCAACTCAAAATGACCCCACAGCTGCAGCAGGCCATTCGCTTGCTGCAGCTGAGCGCGCTTGAATTGGAACAAGAAATTCAAGAGAACATCGACGCCAATCCATTGCTCGAAACTGAAGACGATTGGTCTGACGGCAGCGATGGCGACAGCGCCGATAACGACGTTAGCGGCAATGACCCCATCGAATCACAGGAGTTGGAAGCGTCAATCGATGATACTAGCGCAGGCGCTGATATGGAGTTCACCGACGACTTCGCCGCGACAGAGTTAGAGCCATCGGACTTCCCCGACAACTACGGCGAAGAAATGATTTCTACCGAGGTTGTCGACATCGCCATTGATGGCATGGGGGAATCAGAAGTCAGCGATCAATTACATGAGCCGTTGGCGGAAGACATACCTGTGGATTCCAATTGGGACGACGTTTACCCCCAGTCCCCTGCGGGCACCGCTGCCGAATCCGATTACGATGCAGGTGCCAACGACAGCGCTGAAGAGACCCTGGAAAGCCATCTGCTTTGGCAATTGAACCTGATGCCCATTGCCGACTCAGACCGACAGATTGCGCTGGCGATTATCGACGCCATTAACGACGACGGCCTGCTTGGAACATCGATAGCGGATATTTGCCTGACATTGGCAGGCAACAATCAGGGTCCAGAGCCACCTCCCACTGAGGCCGAAGTTACCCAGATACTGCACCGCATTCAGCGCTTTGATCCGGTAGGCGTTGGCGCCAGAGACCTGCGAGAGTGTCTACTACTGCAGCTCGAACAGCTAGACGCGGCAACGCCTTGGCTAAACGAAGCGACCACGCTGGTAAGCAAACACTTAGATGTGTTGGGCAACAAGGACTTCACTACCCTTGTGCGACAAACCCAACTTAGCGAGCACGAACTCAGCCAAGTAGTAGCCCTTATTCGCACGCTGCAACCGCGGCCGGGCAATGCCTTGCTGGTGGAGAAAGCGGATTATGAAATTCCCGATGTACTGGTGCGCAAGGATAAGGGTCGCTGGCTGGTAGAGTTGAACCCAGAAACCCTGCCAAGAGTGCGGATCAACAACACCTATGCGGGCCTGATCAAAAGCATTCCTACCGGCCCAGACAAAGATTATTTGCGCGACAACCTGCAAGAAGCCAAGTGGTTTTTGAAAAGCTTGCAAACCAGACACGACACCCTTCTCAAGGTCGCGGCGAAAATTGTCGAAGTGCAAAAAGACTTCTTGGAATGCGGGCCAGAAGCTATGAAGCCGCTTATTTTGGCCGACATTGCTGAACAGGTAGACCTGCACGAATCAACGATTTCCAGAGTCACCAACCGCAAATACCTTGCCACCCCGCGTGGCTTGTTTGAGCTTAAATACTTTTTTTCTTCCCACGTCGGCACCACCTCAGGCGGTGAGGTATCGAGTACTGCGATTCGTGCGCTGATTCGCAAAGTTACGGCAGAAGAGAACCCACGCAAGCCGCTAAGTGATAGTAAGATTGCTGCCATACTGGCAGAGCAAAAAATTAGCGTCGCGCGTCGTACTGTCGCAAAATACAGGGAATCACTTTCGATACCGCCCTCGAATGAGAGGAAACAATTGGTCTAGGTTGTGCGCGCGGCTGCACAAGATGCTTTGCTCGAAAATTCCAACCCGGGAGACGATGATGCAACTCGATATTACAGGCCACCAAATTGATCTGACCGAAGCCTTGCAAAACCACGTACGAGATAAAATGCGCAAGCTTGAACGCCACAGTGATGAGATAACGCATATGCATGTGGTGTTAAACGTTGAAAAACACGTTCATCAGGCAGAAGCTACCGCCCACATTCCCGGCGCCGAGTTGTTCGCCAACGTCGATGCTCAGGACATGTACGCGGCCATTGATTCCTTGGCTGACAAAATGGATCGCCAGTTGCTAAAACACAAAGAAAAAAACGTCGCGCGGCAAAATGGCAGCCACCAGAGAGCGTCACGTCATGACTATGACGGTAGCTAACCGACCAACTTAACCAATGAAGAGACGCGAGAGTCAGCCTAGATGAGCGAAGTTTTAACCATTACCGAGCTGGTTAGTGCGCAATCTGTGCACTGCGGTTTTGAGGCCGGCAGCCGCAAACGATTGTTCCAAGCCATTGCGCAAGAGCTGGTCGATCCGGCGCGTGAAGACAGTGAAGAGGCCATTGATGAAATCTACGCTGCCTTGGTTGAGCGCGAGCGCTTGGGTAGCACGGCGTTGGGCGACGGCGTGGCTATCCCGCACTGCCGAACCGATTGCCTGCGTATTTCCGGCGCATTTTACACCTTAGCCGAGGCTGTTGATTACGAAGCCCCAGACCAGCGTGCGGTGGATTTAGTATTCGTATTACTGGTCCCAAAAGACGAAAAGACCGCGCATATCTTTGCGCTGCAAAGGCTAGCCCAGCTATTTTCCGACCCCGCGCATCAACAGCGCCTGCGTGCGGCCGCAACGGACGAGGCGCTGTTCGAAGAAATTTCGCGCCTCGATGCAGAACTTGGCTCGGTATCTGCGCAGCGCAAGTTCGCATGAAGCTGATTATCGTCAGCGGCCGCTCAGGATCGGGCAAGTCTACAGCCCTGAGGACTCTTGAGGATGCGGGCTATCACTGTGTCGATAATTTGCCCGTTGGCCTGCTTACGGAACTGCTAAAGCGATACGCCGCTGCAAGTCACAGCAAGATTTCCAAAGTAGCCGTATGTATCGACGCGCGCAGCGCTGGCCTATACGAATTTCCGGAACTGCTCTTGCGGCTAAGAGAGCAAGGCATCGACACGCAGGTTTTATACCTAGACGCGTTGAGTCCTACGTTGGTTAAGCGCTTCAGCGAAACTCGCCGGCGCCATCCGCTCACCAGCGGCGCGGTAGATCTACGCGAGGCCATAGACCGTGAAGCCTCGGTATTGGCCAGCGTCGCTGATCTTGCCAGCCTAACCATCGACACCACGAAAATTTCCAGTAAGAACCTGAGCGAGCAAATCGTTAACAGAATGCTCGAAAACGATGGCGCCTCCGTCAATTTGTTGTTCCGCTCGTTTGGCTTCAAACATGGTATTCCGGTGGATACCGACTTTGTCTTTGATTTGCGCTGTTTACCCAACCCCCACTGGCACCCGGGGCTACGCCCGTTGAGCGGTCTGCACGAAGAAGTCGTCGGCTTTCTGCAAGCCAAGCCCCTAGTGAATGAGATGTTCGACGACATCGCAGGGTTACTTGAACGATGGATTCCGCGCTTTGCCGACAACGACCGAGTCTATTTAACCGTGGGTATCGGCTGCACTGGCGGGCAACACCGCAGTGTGTATATGGCAGAACGCTTGCATAAGCACTTTGCCTCACAGTTAGAGCATGTCTTAGTTCGCCACCGCGAGTTAGTAACGCAGTAATCTGTAGAGCCAATGCTGCAGACACCCAATGCGACGCACCCACCTCACCATTGTTAACCCGCTCGGCCTGCACGCCCGGGCAGCATCTAAGCTAGTGGACTTAGCGAAAAATTACGCATCCAACATTAGCCTACGCAGCGCTGAGGGGATCGAAGCCGACGCTAAGCGAATAATGAATCTGCTGTTGCTGGGTGCACCTGTGGGCAGCGCGGTAGAGCTTCAGGTTGAGGGCGAAGACGAAGGCGCGGCGTTCGACGCTCTAACTCATTTAATAGAGGCTGGCTTTCATGAAATGGATGACACATGAATGCAGAACAGCAGCATTTTGAACGTGTACTAGAAAGCATTAGCCGCGGCAGCACTGGTGATATCAAAGTGCTGTTGGCCTCGCTACGCCCTAGCGAAGTGGCAGGCCTGCTGGCAGCCAATACGCCGGAGACCCGGCGCATCATTTGGGGGCTGATCGAAGACGAGGTACGAAATCAAAGTTTGCAGCATCTGCACGAAGACGTGCGCGCGGAATTTTTGCAGGCCATGGACACCGCTCAGCTGGTGGCGGCAGCGGAAAATCTGGATACCGACGACTTTGCCGATATTTTGCACCAGCTGCCGAACACCATCACTGACCAAGTACTTGAGAAGCTCGACAGCCGTGATCGCGCCCGGGTGGAATCTGTCCTAGCCTATCCTGACGACAGCGCTGGCGGACTAATGAACACCGATACCATTACCGTGCGTCCGCGCCATGCGGCGGAGCTAGTGCTGCGCTATTTGCGCCTCCGCCGGGAGCTACCAGCCACCACCGATGCTCTGATTGTGGTAAATTCGAGAGATGAATATTTGGGCATGCTGCCGCTCACCAAGCTACTGACCGCAGCCCCCACTGTGACGGTGCGGGAGATTATGAATGGACAAGAGCCTGCCGTTCACGTTGCTGCGCCAGATACTGAAGTCGCGCGCTTGTTCTCTGAGCGAGATCTCATTTCAGCCGCCGTTGTAAACGACGAGGGCTGCTTAGTTGGCCGTATCACCATCGACGACGTTGTCGACGTTATTATAGAAGATGCTGAAGAGGCTCTATTGGCCCCGGCGGGTTTAGCCGTCGATACAGATACCTTCGCCCCAATCAGCCAGGCAGTACGCCGCCGCGCCGTCTGGTTAGGCATTAACCTCCTCACCGCCCTTATGGCCGCGGCAGTAATCAGCCTATTTGAAGAAACCATTATTAAGGTAGTCGCTCTAGCGGTACTGATGCCCGTTATCGCGAGTATGGGTGGCATTGCGGGTACGCAGACTCTGATGTTGGTTATTCGTGGCCAGGCGACGGGGCAGCTTGGCCGCAGCAACATGCTGCGAATGCTCAATCGAGAATTCGTTATAGCTGGGCTAAATGGCGTTCTTTGGGCAGCTCTGGTCGCCTTGGGGGTGACTTATTTTTTTACCGATGCCCAGCTTGGCTTAGTCATCGCCGTAGCAATGATCACGACTATTTTAATTGCTGCAATCGCAGGCAGCTTGCTGCCGAGCCTCCTGCGGCGCATGAACATTGATCCGGCGATAGCCGGTGGCGTTGTTCTGACGACTATTACAGATGTCGCCGGGTTCTTTATTTTCCTAGGCTTGGCAAGCTGGGTGTATCTGTAACAATCGGACGCTACCTATTGCCCGGCGACTGTCATTGATTCCAACAGCATACTCGGTGCCCGAATGCTGCTTCTGACATCAACGTCGTCGCCCAAGGCGACCACATTGCGCAACATGTCGCGCAAGTTACCTGCCAGCGTGAACTCAGCCACTGGATAAAGAATCTCACCATTGTCGACCCAAAACCCAGAAGCCCCACGAGAATAATCACCGGTAACGCCATTCACTCCTTGGCCCATTAACTCCGTGATCAGCAGCCCTGTGCCCATTTTCGCTAACAATTCAGCATAGGGAGTTTGCGGCCCGTGAAGATGAAGATTGTGCACACCACCAGCATTGCCCGTTGTTGCAAGACCAAGTTTTCGCGCCGAATAGGTGGACAGAATGTAACTGGCCAAACGGCCGTTTTCGACAAAACAATTGTTCTTGGTCGTCACCCCATCGCCATCAAAATAAGCGCTGGCTAATCCGCCTGACATCAGCGGCTCCTCCGTTATTGAGAACCAGTCCGGGAGCACCTGTTGGTCGAGAGCATCGAGCAAAAACGACGCCTTTCGATACTGAGCGCCGCCACTAATCGCCCCATTCAAATGGCCAATTAATCCGCCGGCAAGGTTTGGTGCGAGAACGACCGGATATTTGCCCGTTGGCGCTTTACGCGGTGACAGGCGCCGCACTGTACGCTCGCCGGCCTTGGTGCCCACTGCGGCGGCG
>JAACDW010000115.1 GCA_009936775.1 Pseudomonadota bacterium | reverse complement strand
GAGCCGAACTTTGATGCGACCTCGGTACAGGCTGGCTGTGACTTATTGGCAGCAGCAGGTTTGCCACCACGGCTTATGGTGGATCTCAGTCACGCGAATTCGTCTAAGGACCATGAACGGCAAAAGATTGCTGGCGCATCCATTGCAGAACAGCTGCGAAGCGCACCGCAAAACGTCATGGGGGTCATGATCGAAAGTCATTTGGTCGCTGGTCGGCAGTCGCTTGGGGATGACCTAGTTTATGGTCAGAGTGTTACGGATGCGTGTATTGGTTGGGATGACACCTTGGCGTTGTTAGATCAATTGGCCGTGGCTAAAAGCTGAACAAAATCGTCCTTGGCGAACATTGCATTAGGCCTAATGATAAAATCTTAGCTGGCGGCTGTCTCGCATAACGGAATCGTTGGGGTCTACGAAAACAGGTTAGGGGAGAATGGTATGGAGCATCTAGACGTTATTGTAGTCGGGGCGGGTATTTCCGGAATCAGTGCTGCGGTGCATTTGGGTAAGGCGTGTCCTGACAAAAGCGTGGCCATCTTGGAGCGTCGAGAGAATATCGGCGGTACTTGGGACCTATTCAAATACCCGGGCATTCGCTCTGACAGCGACATGCATACGCTGGGCTTTTCGTTTAAGCCTTGGAAGGCGGAAAAGTCCATTGCCGATGGCCCCTCCATAATGCAGTACCTTGGCGAGACGGTTGACGAGTATGGCCTGGGCGAAAAAATTCGCTGTGCGCATCAGGTTACCGCGGCGGATTGGTCTTCGGCCGACGCACGCTGGGTGCTTAGCGTGGAAGACAACGGTGTGGCTAAGCAGATGAGCGCAAACTTTCTCTTTATGTGCTCTGGCTACTACAGCTACGACCAGCCCCACGATGCCCAAATTGCCGGTATCGACGACTTTGCAGGCGCAGTGGTGCACCCACAGTTTTGGCCCGAAGACCTAGACTATGCGGGTAAGCGCGTGGTTGTTATTGGCAGTGGTGCTACCGCAGTAACTCTGGTGCCAAGCATGGCGGCAAAGGGAGCACAGGTGACCATGCTGCAGCGCTCGCCAACCTACATGGTTGCGCGGTCTGACAAGGACGCTACGGCGAATTTCCTACGTAGGGTTTTGCCCGAACGCTGGGCCTATAATTTAACGCGCATGAAAAACGTTAGGATGCAGCGGCGTATATATGAAGGCTCGCGTAAGGCGCCAGCCTATGTGCGTAAGCAGCTGCTGGACTTAGTCGCCCAAATGCTGCCAGAAGGCTATGACGTCGATAAGCACTTTACGCCCAGCTACAACCCATGGGACCAGCGGCTTTGTTTGGTGCCAAATGCCGATCTGTTCCGCGCAATTAAAAAGGGCACGGTAGAAATAGTGACCGATGAAATTGATACGGTGACAGCCCAAGGCATTCGGCTTAAGTCTGGGGAGGTGTTGCCAGCAGATATTGTGATTACCGCGACAGGTCTGCAGATGCAGATATTGGCCGGTGTGCCGTTCACAGTAGATGGCGAGGCGGTCAACTTTCCCGACTCCTACACCTACAAGGGCATGATGTACTCGGGTGTGCCGAACCTGGTCAGCACCTTTGGCTACATCCACGCCTCTTGGACGCTGCGGGCGGATTTAACCTCAGAATGGGCCTGCCGAGGGCTGCGTACAATGGCGGCTGACGGTGTCGACCGTGTGGTGCCGCGTCTGCGCGAGGAAGACAAAGACATGCAGGCTCAGCCGTGGATTGCCGACTTCCCAGCGGGCTACATGAAGCGGGCGATGCATTTGTTCCCCAAGCAGGGCCACGGACCTTGGCGTAATACCCAGGACTTTGCGCTGGACAAGAAATTGCTCCGCAAAGGCCCCTTGTTAGACGGTGCGCTGGTGTTTTCTTCCAGTCGCGATGACGCGACAGCGACGTTACAAGAGCTGCCAGCGCAATCGGCTGGCTAGAAGGGTTATTGACCGCGCTGCGCTAGGCGAAGAATTTTCACCGGGTCAGCGCTCATGCGCCATAGACGTGTCGCCACCATAACGGCTACCACGGCGAGACCCGCGGTGATGCCCAGCCAATACCCGTACACACCCAACGTGTCGCCAGTAAGCAGCCCATTGGCCAGAACATAGCCCAAGGGCAGCGCCAGAACCCAATAGCCCACCAAGCTAAAGACCATGGGCATTGTGGTGTCTTTGTAACCGCGCAGCGAGCCGATCATGACGGCTTGGGTATCGTCTACCAATTGATAAACGGCAATCAGAATGAGCAGGGTTGCTGCCATTTCAATAACGTCGATATCCGTCGTATAAATCTGCACCAGCGAGAAGCGCAGCACCACTAACAGTACGCTCACCACCAGCGCATACCCCACTGCGAATTTCAGCACCGCACCGGCAGTTACTCTGGCTGCCAGCAGGTCGTTGCTGCCGACTAAAAAACCCACGCGGATGCCCGCAGCTGAGCCCATGCCCATGGGGATGACATAGGTAAGCCAGTTCAGGTTGCCAGCGATGCTATGGGCGGCCATTGGAATGACACCAAGCGCTGCGATTAAAAAACTCACCACGGCAAACATGG
>JAACDW010000114.1 GCA_009936775.1 Pseudomonadota bacterium | reverse complement strand
CCACGCCTTACCGTAGACCCGATTATTGACTCGCTATCAACACGCAATTTTCGGCTGCGCGAGGAGTCAGGTCATAACCAGTTCTTCGCGACCTTCGCCCGATTTGCCCAAGCCACTGTGGGCCGACGCGGCGAGATGCTCGCCGAGGTAACCCATCGAGCCGGGCGCCAGAACATCGTTTATCTGGAACTGATGCAGAGCCTCGGCATGTTCGAGGCGGCGGTGTTGGGCAGCGCCAGCGCTGACCTAAGTGCGCAGCTAGGCCAGCGCGTAGACCATGCGGAGCTTGACAAAATCGCCGCCGATGTAGTCGCTCAAGTGGATGCTATGGAGGCCAAGGCGAATGTGGTCAACAAATGCGATAGCCCTGACGCCAGCAACGGATGCGCCGTGACTGTGCGTTATCTTGCGCAAGTGCTGCGCACATGGGATCCACAAGAGGTCTACGCCCAAACCGTGCTCGCTTACAAACTGATTGAGGCAGATCCGCGCATCGTCGGTCTGAATTTCGTGGCGCCAGAAGATCATCCGGTAGCGTTGCGTGACTACAGCATGCACATGGGCTTCATTGCCGAAATTGGCACCTTGTTTCCCGAGCAAACCAAGGGCATTACCTTGCATTCCGGCGAGTTGGCCCTGGGTCTGGTGCCCCCGGAAAATTTGGGTTGGCATATTACCGAGGCCATTGAGGTGGCTGGCGCGCGACGCGTCGGCCACGCGGTGGACATTGCCCACACCCCGGATCTTTATGCCTTGCTCAACAAAATGGCGCGAGAAGGCATCATGGTTGAAATCAATCTCACCAGTAACGATGTGATTTTGGGTATCAAATACCCCTACCACCCCTTCGAACTGTACATGGAGTATGGCGTACCCATGGCGCTGTCTACTGACGATGAAGGCGTTTCGCGCATCGACCTGACCCACGAATACCAACGTGCTGCGCAAACCTTTGGCCTGAGCTATGCGCGACTGCGCTCGCTGTCGAGGAATGCTTTGCAGTACAACTTCCTGCCGGGGGAGGCGCTGTTTGCCGATACCTTCGCAGGCGACATGGTGGGACCGTGCGCTACCGCATCTGCCGCAGACGACAGCATAGGTGCTGCCTGTCAGGCCTTCTTGGACGCCAGCGCGAAAGCAACACTGCAGTGGGACTTAGAAAAGCGTTTTGCAGCCTTCGACGCATCCTTCGAGTAAGGCTTGCAAACGGTCAATGGCTGGTGAGCAGGCTGCTGGGCTAGTCCACCAGCCTGTCGACAACCATGGCGATGAGCGCGCCAGTGGCTACAGGAAAGCCCATCAAGATCGCCGCGTACTCGGGCACTGCCATGCCAATAGAGGTCAGCGCGTCGGGTACAAAGACCAGTACAAAGGCCCCGATAACGGCAATGCCAAGCACGCTCAGGCCCCGCTCTCGGGCATAGTCGCGCACCATGCCAAGGCCGGTGTGGGCAATCAAAGCGAATAGAAAAGCTGTGGCTGCGTTGAGCACACTGCCAGGAATGGTGACGACCGTTGCGCTTATCGCCGGTAGCGAGCCAAGCACAATCAGCAGCCCAGCAAGCACGTAGCCTACCTGCCTGCTGGCGATGCCGGTGAGGCGAATCACCGCATTGTTCTGACTGAAGGTGGTGTTGGGAAAAGCACCGAGGCAGGATGCCAGCATGGTGTTGAAGCCGTCGCCCAGGACGCCGCCGCGCAGGCGCAGAAAATAGCTCTTACCCTCAATGGGTTGTTTGGAAACCAAACTGGTAGCGGTGATATCGCCAATGGTCTCGGTCAGTGAGACCAAAAAGATGGGGAGTAAAATCATCAATACCAAGGGACTGAAGTGCAACGACACGGGCAACAATTGAAGAACAAACAACGGCTGGTCGAGCTGGATCGCAGGCGCGCTCCAGCCACGCAACAAAGCCGCCATTAGCAGTCCGGCGAACAATCCTGCCGGCACACTGATCAGCCGCGCATAAATATTCCTGCGCGTGGCCAGTAGCCCAATGGTCACCAGCGTGAATACCCACTCAAAGGCCAACAGCGGGGCGTCGCCAGCACTGGCGGTGTGCAACAGGCGCCATGAATTGCCCAGCGCAGACCAAAGTAAGGACAACCCCAGCAAGCAAATGGTTACTCCGGTCACCGTCGGGGTAATGACTTTGCGCACGGTGGAGAGAAAGAAACTCAGCACCACGACCATGCCACCGCCAACCGCAGCGGTGCCCAACAAATAACCCAACAGTTCATCGTTCGAGGTTTGCGGCGGCAGTTGTGCAGCCGCATAGGCCATGGTGCCTATGAAGGCAAAGCTGGTGCCCTGAACCGCCAGCAGACCAGACCCCACCACACCAATGCGCAAGGTTTGAATGAGGGTAGCGATACCGGAAACCACCAAGGACGCGCTAATCACATACTGTGTGGAGGCGGCATCTAAGCCTACCGCTCGCGCAATGAGCAGCGGCGCAGTGAGAATGCTGGCGACAATGGCAAACAAATGGGCGATGGCGGCCAGCAGAGTTCTGCCGGGTCCGGGCTGGTCGTTAAGGCCGAAAATGAGGTGCGGGTCCGCGCGGTCATGGCCCTTGGGCATTACATTCCCCCTTGGGTTGTTTTTATTTTCATCGCACTGTGCCTTTGGATACCGCGTTGCGCAATCGCGGTGGGCATTTACTTGTCTTACGCGGGCATGATGAGCCAGTATTTGGGGCATATGGCGTGTCGCGCCAGCAACTAACCTGAGAATAAAAAATGCCCAAGTCGCCATTTCCGCCACGCCATCCACTAGACGCCTTCGATGCCGAGACCTATCTCGATCTGCTCGCCCCGGTCATCATCGGTGTGCCTGACGATGCCTATCGAGAGGGTGTGTTGGCAAACTTGCAGACGGCAAAGTTGATGGCAGAAAAAGTCTTTGCCGTTAGCCTTACCGCCGACGCCTGTGATTTGGCCGGAGTGTTCGCGCCCATAGCGCTGGCAGATGGGCAAGCATTACCGGAGTCTTGCAGCGATGAGTGAAGCCATGGCGCGCACTGGGCTGGGCGACATCACTGCAGCGGTGTCAGCCCAGCAGGTATCAGCAGAGGAAGTCGTTCGGGCCTGTCTGCACCGTGTCGATGATTGTAACGATCAGGTCAATGCCTTCACCGCCGTATATGCTGAACGTGCCCTGGCCAAGTCCCAACTGGTGGACGAGCAGTTGCGGCAGGGTGTGGCGCTACCCTTGGCCGGTGTGCCCTTTGCGGTGAAGAATCTTTTTGATGTGGCCGCTCAGACCACGGTAGCGGGCAGCAAAATTCTCGACAGCAACGCAGCCGCTGCGGCAGACGCGCTGCTGGTGCAGCGATTAGAGGCGCAAGGCGCAGTGCTCGTGGGGTCATTGAATATGGGCGAATTCGCCTACGACTTCACCGGCGAAAATCAACACTATGGCGCCTGCCGCAACCCAAGGAATCTGGCGCATATGACTGGCGGTTCTTCTTCCGGCAGTGGCGCAGCGCTGGCCGCCGGCATGGTGCCGCTGACCTTGGGCAGCGACACTAACGGTAGCATTCGTGTACCCAGTGCACTGTGCGGTGTCTATGGATTGAAGCCGACCTACGGGCGTCTGCCGCGCAGCGGCACTTATCCTTTTTGCGATTCCCTCGATCATGTCGGTCCCATGGCGCGGTCGCTAGCCGACTTGGCGTTAGCCTACAACGCTCTGCAAGGCTTTGACGCCAGCGATCACGCGTGCGCGCAGCGACCATTAGAACCGGTTGATGTCGCTCAGCGCAGTCGACAACCTCTGCGCGTAGGCGTGCTGCAAGGCTACTTTGATCCGCCAGAATTCTCTGACGCGACGCAGGTGGTAGATACCTGCGCCAAGGCGCTCGCAGCCGCTGGGGCGAGGGTGGACTATTGCCAGCTAGAACTTGCTGAGGCGGGCAGAAGCGCCGCTTTCTTGATCACCAACATGGAAGGCGCAAGCCTTCACTATGAAAAAGTCATAGCTCAGGCCGAGGCCTTTGATGCGGATACCCGCGACCGCTTTATCGCCGGCAGCTTGCTGCCCGGAGCTTGGTACCTGCGCGCCCAGCGCCTGCGCCGCGAATACGCGCAACAGGCTGCGCAGCTGTTCGGCCACTATGATGTGTTGCTGGCTCCGGCGACGCCCATTCGAGCGCCGCTGCTAGGGCAAAAGACCATGCGCATGGGCGACGGCGAGCTCAATGTGCGTGCGAACCTTGGCTATTTTACCCAGCCCATATCCTGCATCGGACTGCCGGTTATTTGCGCGCCGTTACTGCAAGCTGACGCAAACGGCCCGGCGCCCGCCCTCGGGGTACAGATCATTGCTGCGCCATGGCGCGAGGACCTGTGCTTTATGGCTGCCGCTCAGTTGGCCGAGACCAGCACAACGCGCAGCGAAGTGGTGGCGATTGCGAAGACTTAGGCGACCCCCGCGCGCTGCCACAAGGCTTGGGCTGCCGCGCTGTGTTCATGCATGAGCTGCGCTTGGTCCATGTTTACTAGCTGTCCGTCGCGAACTTTCCACTGACCCTGCACCAACACATGGTGTGCGCTACTTGCGCCGCTG
>JAACDW010000113.1 GCA_009936775.1 Pseudomonadota bacterium | reverse complement strand
AACGCGGTTGGATCGAAAAAAGCCAACAAACGAGTGGGGGCTGTGGTCGGTGGCGTCCTAGGCTACTCTATCGGCCGCGACATAGGCCGTAAGCACGCAAATAACCACCACGGAACAGGTTATACAGAACGTGAGGTTTGTGAGACGTTTTACACCCAAGTGCAGGAACAGCGCCTAATGGGTTATGACGTCAGCTATGCCTTTGCTGGTCAAACCTACAAAACTCGCATGGACCGCGACCCCGGTTCAACAATACGTGTGCGTGTTCAGGTGCAACCGCTGTAGCAGGCTTCGCCTGCGGCAAGAAAAGATCCAGCAGCTGAGAATCTAGGAAGTTCAGAAAACAAGAAGTCCAGATGGCAAAACATAATGAAGCACCCTAGCCATATGTCTTGGTCCCGATGGACGGTCCTGACTGCCGCAGTGTTGTTTTGCTGGACACTAGGCGCGGCGCTCGCGCAAGCCGCTCCGGGTGACGGCAGATACCAGCGGCCCGCGCCACCTAATGGCTTTGACGCCCCGGACCGCCGGGTCGGCCGGGTGGTGAATCTCAACCATGCCATACGCATTGCGCAAGCTGAAAGTGGTGGCCGAGTGCTGGCTGCTCGCTCTGTGCGTCTGTCCGATGGTTCTGTAAGGCACCGTGTTCGGTTGCTCATTGACGATCAGCGGGTTGCCACCTTGGTCGTAGATCAAAGCGGTCGTGTGCAGCGCCGCCGCTGATATGCGAGTACTGGTGGTCGAAGACGAAGCCGTGCTGGCGCAGCAACTGCGCAGTCACCTCAGTGCCTCAGGCTATGTGGTGGACGTGGCCCCCGATGGTGCTCAGGGCCAGTATCTGGCCTGCACAAACGACTACGATCTGGCCATTGTGGACCTCGGCTTGCCGGAGCTCGACGGTGTATCGCTTATTGCGGCTCTGCGGCAACAAGAAATTCTACTGCCGGTAATGATTCTGACTGCTCGCAGCCACTGGCGCGACAAGGTGCAAGGCCTTGAGGCTGGTGCCGATGACTACCTGACGAAACCATTTCAGATGGAAGAATTGATCGCTCGCGTGAACGCCCTGATTCGTCGTGCCGCTGGTCGGGCGACTCCAATTGTCGAGCTGGGACCACTGATGGTCAATACGTCGAGCCAGCAGGTGACCTTGCAGCAGCAGCCGCTGGAGCTGACGGGCTTTGAGTATAAGCTGCTCACTTACTTGGCGATAAGCGCCGGGCGGGTAGTGTCTAAAGCCGAACTGACCGAACACCTATACGCGCAGGATTTCGATCGCGACAGCAATGTGCTTGAGGTATTGATAGGCCGCTTGCGGCGTAAGCTGACCCCGCATGATTTGATTCAAACCGTGCGCGGCCGGGGTTACCGCTTAATCAGCGAGCCTGAAGCGCCCTCAACCTCTGGGCCGTCTGCACCGTGAATTCTATTTAAAGCCGATTGGGGTTTAGTGCGGCTGCGATCCTCGTTTTGTTTCTCAGCGCCACCGGCATGTTCGTGGAGCGTAGCTATCGGGCCAGTGTGATCGCAGGGGTTGAGGACCAGCTGCGCCCGGTAATTTACGCCCTAATGGGTGCCGCCCAAGAGCGCGACGGTGTGCTCAATTACGCAGACGGATTGTTTCAGCCGCGTCTGCAGCAGCCCGATTCGGGCCTGTATGCTCGGGTAACCGGCGGTGCAGGCAGCGAGTTATGGCGCTCGCCCTCGTTGGCTCTGGCTGACGAGAACAATGGGCAACCAGGTCTGGTTGGTCAAATAATGGTGCTGGACGCGCAAGCACAAGAACTTGCTGTAGGAAGCTTACTATTTCAACAGTCCGAAAATACCACCGGTCTTTTCTGTTTGCGCACCCGTGTCGATTGGGAGGGCCTAGCAGACCCACGGGTAACCTTTACCGTCTGTGCAGAGCAGGCCCCGTACCGCCAATTGATTACTGAATTTCGCTACGGACTATATGTTGGCTTCGGTGCGCTCATGTTGCTATTAAGTCTTGCCGCAGTGCTCGCCCTGCGCTGGGGGCTACGACCGCTGCGGCAGATTCAGCATCAACTCAAACAAATGCAGCGGGGCAGTCGCGGCAAGCTTGATGCCGTGCAGCCGAAAGAACTCACACCCTTGGTGGCAAGCTTGAACCGGTATGTAGCACACCAAGCGAGCTTGCGTGAGGGTCATCGGCGCGCCTTAGATGATATGGCGCACAGCCTAAAAACGCCCTTATCGGTGCTCCGCGTCGGCGTCCATGACACCGCCCCAGACCTGCCACTGTTGCAGGAGCAAGTGACGCGCATGCAGGGTGTGCTCGATCACCAACTTGCGCGCATTGCCCGGGTGACACAAATCGACGGTGTCAGTGAACAGCCTTGGATAGCCGTTGATGATGTGCTTGCGCAACTGGCGCGTGCGCTGCGGGTGGCTTATCCCGAGCATCGAATTGACGTCGAGTCTGGTTCACAGAGGGGGCAGGCAGATTGGAAACTGCGTATGCATGAAGATGACCTGCTCGATGTCTTGGGCAACGTCATGGAAAACGCCTGTAAGTACGGGGCTGGCCACATCCGCGTGTCATTGGTGGAGGAACGGGGCACGTTGGTGGTGACCGTAGAAGACAATGGATCGGGGATCGATCCGCACTACTTTCCGCAGGTGCTCAGGCGCGGCATGCGGCTCGATACCCAAGCACAGGGTCAAGGCATTGGCTTGGCCATGGTGTCTGAGCTGTTGGCCGTATATGGCGGGGCAGTGGAGCTGGCATCCAGTGCATTGGGCGGAGCAAAAATTCGTCTGCTGTTTGCTGCTGCCTTAAAAGAGCACGCAGAAGCTAACTGAGCCGTTTGCCTAGGGCGCTGAAAAAGCGCTGACGAAGGGGTTCGTCGTCTGCATTCTTAGGCCCGCTGGCACACCAGCGCTGCAGCAGCTGCTGATTGTCCAGCAACTGCAGATTGCGTCGCCCCTGATTCATTAGCTCAATCTGTAGCGCCATCCTTTGGCTTTGTTCGGCGGTCGGCCCTGCAATATCAGCGGCCATCTCTGCCTCCATGGTCAGCGCTAACCGATCCGTGGGCTCTGGGCTGCCAGCAACCCGGGCGTGAAACATCGAATGCGGCGAGGTAATCGTTTCGCCGTTAATCTCTGCAGCAGTTACCGCCTCATCCCATGCGCGAAACTCCGCCAGCTTTTCGACCTTGGCTGCATTTTTCGCGGACTCTCGGCGAGCGCGAATGGCTTGCTTCATATCGCGCAGTTGGCTGCGCGGCTCCGCGCTCAGACGTAGCGCACTCGCTCGCTCGTCAAGCTCGGCTAGGGCATTTTCCGCCTCAGTAACCGGCAAGGCCTCAGGGTCAAAAGACGCTATGTCCGCAACAAGGGCACGGGTGCGTTGTTGCTGTTCGTCGCGTTGGCTGTTGCGCTCGCTTTGCAAACGCGCAAACACTGCGTCGCAGGCGCCGCGGAATTTTTTCCACAGCTTCTGATCAGCGCTGCGCGGTGTCGCGCCGACTTCGCGCCAGCGCGCCTGCAGCGCCATGGCTTGGGCTGCTAAGTCCTCGCTATGTTCCTGCGCCACCAGCGTCTGCGCCTCGTCAATCAATGCCTGCTTGGCTGCAATGTTGGTATCCCAGGTTTTTTTCACCCGCGCATGCAGATCGTCTTGCAGCGCCTCGAAGGTGCTTTCAACGGATTTCAGCGCCTTGCGGTCGCAGGGGTGATAGCGACGCCATTCGACCCGTGCCTGCCGCATGATGTGCTCTGCTGCACGCATATCGGCATTGGCCCAGTCGGTGCTGTCCAAGTACTGCTGCAACTGGTCACATAGCGCTCTACGCGCCTTTAGATTTTCCCTGCGTTGCAGGTTTTGCTGAGCGAAATGCTCGCGGCAAACGGCGAAAGCCTGATCCGCTAGATCGTCAAAAGCCTGTTGTAGCTGGCGCTGTTCACGCGGTAGCGGGCCCAGCGCGTTCCATTGCTCGCGCAGGGTTTTAAGGGCCGCGCGCTGATCGTCTGGATGCAGGGGTGTGGCAACCAAGTCTTTCACAGATTGCACTAGCGCATCGCGTTTTGGTGAGGCCGCGAACTGCTGCCAATCGCTGAGCTCACCGAGCTGCGCGCTGATGGTGTTGAGGGCCTTTTCTGCCCCCACGGCGCCCAGCTTCTGAAGCTGGCGGCAGTTCTTTAAGCCGCTTAGGGCGCGCTTAAATTCACCGTTATCAATCAGCGCCTGCAGGGTCGCGCTCAGTGTTTTCAGTTCCGCGCTCAGCGCCTGCTGCCGCGCCGCCAGCTCTTTTTCTTGGGCTGCGGTCTTTGCAATATCTTGGCGCAGCTTTGCCAGCAGGTCTGGTGGCGGTAGATGGCTTGGCCACTGAGCGGTTTTGTCGGCGTGGCGTGCTCTTCGCAGCCAGTCGGCCAATGCCTTGGGCGTGGCCGTTTGGCCCGCTTGTTCGGTAGGGTGCGTTAGCGTTTGCCAAGACACGGCGTGCAGGCGCTGCCAGCTTTGTAGCCCCGCTCGAATGCGCTGGTTGGCGTTGGCAAATTGCTCCTGCTGGGCTTGGCTCGGTGGAAACAGACCATCGGCTTGCTGCCAAGCATCGTCAAGGGTAGCCATTGTTGCGCCGTGCTGTGCGGCGTCGTCGGCGCTTATGCTTTGGGCACGTGCAACCAATTCGGCCAGTGCGGCGACCTGATCTAGCAGTGCCGGATAGGGGTTGTCTTGTGCGGCCGGTACGCTCAAATCCAGACCGTCGAATGGATTTGTCGCAGCTACGAAAGCGGTAGTTGGCTCGCCTGCGGCCTGTAGGGCGGTTTCAGCAACGTCAATGTCGGTTAATAATTGCTGCCAGCGGCTGTGCAGCTGATTGAGTTTTTTGCGCTGCACAATCAGAGCGTCTAAGTCCTTTGGCACAAACTTAAGTTCGCGCAGCGTGCTTTCGGCGATGTCGTCCAAAGCGGTCAAATGGCTTGTGTACAGGCGTCGGCAGTCGCGAATTTTTTCCAGCGCTCCCCGCGCCAGCCGATTGCAACCCTTGTCGCGGCCACGGGAAATCTTTTCCAGCGTCGCCAAACCGCTTTCGCCCTGCAGTACGGGTAGCTCCAGCAGGCTCGTCCTACTAGACTCAGGAGCGCGAACCACCAACCAGGCCGCCTGTTCTGCATTGCTGACCAGCTTGCTGAGCTGTTCGATGTCAGTGCTTTTTGCCGATTCCAACCGTGCTGGAAAAAGGCTGGGATGCTGGTTTGCACCATGGGCAGAGTCCATCGGCAGCAGTTTGCTCAGGCGCTTTGCGGTGAAATCGCCGATCCCCGGATGATCCAACAGGCCAGCCAAGGCATCTACATCGTCAACAATCGTGACGGCGCGCTTTGCCACCTCAAGCCCGGTGCCTTCAATGGCGCTGTCGGCGGCTGTCGTTTCAAGCAGCGCCAGCACCTGCAACTCGTCGGTACTGGAGCGCTCGTGTGCCTTGCAGTACGCAAGGTACTGGTCCAGTAACGCCAGTTGTTCAGCAGTCTGCAGCTGCGGTAGCGACTGCAGGGCCGATGGCGCAAAGCCCGCATTCATTCTCAATAACTTGGCTAACATGCTGGGTGCCATTTCAGGTAGTGGTTTGCAGCCACGCTACAGCGCATTGTGCGCGCCGTCACACAGAGGCGCACCGGCGGTATGTTTGCAGCCGCAAAAATACAAAGTTCGGCTCTCTGCAGCGGTATAGGTCTGCGGTAACAAGTCGGTGCCTTCGTGGGAGCCGTCGCAAAACGGCTGGCGCGCACTTTTGCCGCAGGCACACCAAAAGTATTTTTTGCCTGCAACGACCTCAACGGGGTATGGGGCTTTTTGGGCGATAACCGGATCAGACATGGCGTATTCTCCAATGCGTCAGTATTTATTTGAATTTGGGCTCTTCCCACCAAGGGTAAAATTCCGGCAGGCCGGTAGAGACCTTGTCCGGAAACTGCGCAGCGCGTTTTTCCAAAAAGGCGCTGACGCCCTCCTTCGAGTCGCCGGATTTGCCGCGATAGTGAACGCCACGGGAGTCGATTTTGTGTGCTTCCATGGGGTGATCTGCGCCGAGCATTTTCCACATCATATGGCGCGTCAGTGCGACCGAAACCGGAGCTGCATTGTCGCGGATATCCTCAGCGATCGCTTTCGCTGCGGGCAGTAGGTCTGCTGGTTCGTGCAGGCTGCGCAGCAGGCCGCCGTCAAAGGCTTCTTGTGCAGGGAAAACGCGGCCGGAATAACACCACTCTAGCGCCTTGCTGATGCCCACGGCTCGGGGCAAGAAGTAGCTAGAGCAAGCCTCCGGCACAATGCCTCGGCGTGCAAAGACGAAGCCGAATTTAGCGGCGGTTGAGGCAAGACGAATGTCCATGGCCAAGGTCATGGTCACGCCACCTCCCACTGCAGCGCCATTAATGGCAGCGATAATAGGTTTGTTCAGTTCGTACAGGCGCAGGGTCAGGCGGCCACCGCCGTCTTGGTTGATGCCATCGTGCTTGTCTTTGCGGGCGCTGGAGTCAAATGTGGAAGCGCCGCGAGATAAGTCTGCGCCGGCGCAAAAGCCACGACCTGCACCGGTAACAATGATGGCGCTAACCTCGTCATCGGCATCGGCCCGATCGCAGGCATCCATAAGCTCTAATAGCATGTCATTGGTAAAGGCATTCAATGCTTCAGGGCGGTTTAACGTGATGGTTAAAATGCCGTCTGTAAGCTCGTATAGAATAGTGCTGTAGTCCAAGAGTCTCTCCCTCTCTTTGAATGCAACGTAATTGTAGGCTTGGCTATGTTGCCTTGCCCGGCAGGGATTATCTACGATTATGGAGCAGTTCGCGGGGATTTCCCGGACTGCAAATTGGGAAAATAACAGATGCTATGCAGCCTGCAAGACAGCGCACAAACGGCCAGAGCTTAAATGACACAAACCCAGTGGGCGCAACAGGCCCAAGCCTTCATTGCAGAGCATTGGCCGGATCCCCAGCAGCTGACCCAGCCCGGGAGCTATCACTTGGCCAGTTTGCGCTGGTATCAAGCGCTGGCTGAATGCGGCTGGTCGGTACCGCATTGGGCGCTCGCTCAAGGCGGGCAGAACTGGCCCAAACAACAGCTTTACCAGTGGCAGATGCTTTGCCAGCAGGCGCAAACGCCGCCGCTCAATACCCTCGCCATGTCAGTGGTCGCACCCATGCTCATGTCCTATGGCAGCGCCCAGCAGCAAGCGTCTTGGTTGGCTGAGATCGCCGGCTTTGCAGCGCATTGGGCGCTGGCCTTGCTGGAGCCGGTAAATGCCCAGGCCCTGCAGCCAACACGTCTGCAGCAAACTGACGGTGGGCTGGTGTTAGTGGGCGCAAAGCGCGCCATGGCCGATGGCCTGCTGGCCTCAACAGAGTTGGCTAGCGATGCACTTTGGCCGCGCTGGCTGCTGTGCTTGGCATTGGATAGCACGGATACGTGGACGGCCTGCGTGGTCTCCGTCGACAGCCCCGGCCTGAGCATGACGCCGGTGGCCAATGCTCGAGGCCGCTGGTTTCATGTGGCGTTTGATGCAGTGGCCGTTACTAACGCAGAAATATTGCCGCTACGCGGTGACGGGCTGCTAGCGGCGTTAGCCGACCCGGCGGCAGGCCAGGACGCCATTTTACCCAGCGCCAGCTCTCATGGCATTGCCTATCAGCTGCAACTGCTGCGCGAAGACCTGCTGGCCGCACCTCATGAAGATTCCGCTGACCTGTTACGGCAACTCAGCGCCGCCGAGGTGGCGCTGCAGGGACTGCAGGCGCTGGAGATCCGTGCCATGGCCCCAACGTCGGCCCAGTTGCCTGAGTCATTGCCCATAAGTGTGCTGCGGCTGAAAGCCGAGGCCTTACAGGAGCAAATTGCTACTCTACAGCTGGCCAGCTTCGGGTATTATGCTCTGCCCCAAGCAGCGGGTCTGAGCGGTCATAATGAAGGCCCGATTGATCCCCGGGGCAGCGCGGCGGGTGATACAGCGCTGCAGACCAGTCAGGCATTGGCTGCCCTCGCGGCGTCCGATTACGGCTGGGATCCGCGTGACCTGCTGGCCAGACAGCGATTGGGGTTGGGCGAGCCGTTGGTGAGTGCTGCGCAAGATAACGGTGAAAGCGCATCGCGTAATGATTAACATTATGAAGTCAGCGAGCTTGGCGAGCGAGATTAACAAGCATGAGGGGTAGCCTTGGAATGGGCTAAGATTGAACACTTGGCGGCAGCCAAGGCGCCAACATGCCGAGTAAAAATTAGATTAAGCAAAGGGGTAGATGAATGGATTTTTCCTTCACAGAAGAACAGAACATGCTGCACGAGAGCATCGAGCGATTCGTGCAAACTGACTACAGCTTCGACGACCGACAAAAAAATGCGGCGTCGGACCTTGGCTATGACGCCGGTAACTGGAACACCTTTGCTGAGCTGGGTTGGTTAGGTGTTCCGTTCAGCGAAGCCGATGGTGGGTTTGGCGGTGGCGCGGTGGAATCGTCGCTGATGATGGAACAGTTCGGCCACGGTCTGGTGATAGAGCCGTATTTGGCCACCGTAGTACTGGCTGGTGGTGCGATCAAGCATGGCGGCAGCGAAGCGCAGAAAGCCAAACTGCTGCCGGGCATCATTGACGGCAGCACTCAGGCTGCGCTGGCTTATGCCGAACCACAGGCGCGTTTTAATCTAGCGGATGTGACCACAACCGCCAGCGCAGAGGGCGACGGCTGGGTGCTTAATGGCTACAAGGCAGTAGTGCTTAATGGCCCCGCAGCGCAAATGTTAGTGGTAAGCGCTCGCACCTCTGGTGAGCAGCGCGATCAGGACGGTATTTCGCTGTCTGTAGTGGACACCAAGGCCGCAGGCGTATCGCGCCGTGACTATCCAACAGTAGATGCATTTCGCGCCTCCGAAGTGACGCTTGAAGGGGTCAAAGTCGATGCAGACAGCGTGCTTGGTGAAGTCGGCAAGGGCTATGCGGTACTCGAACAAGCTATTGACGAGGGCATTCTGGCTGTCGGCTCAGAAGCCGTTGGCTGCATGGAAAAACTCTACAAAGAAACCGTTGAGTACTGCCGTCAGCGTGAGCAGTTCGGCCAGGCGATGGGCAAGTTCCAAGTACTTCAGCATCGCATGGTGGATATGTTCATGGAGCATGAACAGTCAAAGTCACTGATGTTCATGGCCGCCATGCGTATGGACGAGGGCTATGGCGCAGAAGCACAGAAAGCCATCAGTGCCTTCAAGGTGCAAATTGGTAAGTCGGGCAAGTTTGTTGGTCAAAATGCGGTACAGCTGCATGGCGGCATGGGTATGACCGAGGAACTCAACATCGGGCATTACTTCAAGCGCTTGACCATTATCGACACGCTGTTTGGCAACGCAGATTTTCATCTGAAACGATTCGGCGCGCTGTAGCGCCGAGTCAGCGAGAATGAGAAGGAGGGCTCATGGCACGCTGGGATAAAGAAGATACGCAGGCCATTCCTGACTGGTTCTGGGAGGCGGTCGATACACCTGCAGAGAGTCGTACGATTGAGGTAGACGAATGCGATGTGGCTTATCGGCTTTATGCTGCCCCGGGGAAGCCGGGCATGCTGTTAATTCACGGCATGAACGCCCACTCACGCTGGTGGGATTTCATCGCCCCACAGCTTACCGACCAATACCAGATAGCCGCCATGGACCTGACTGGCATGGGCGATTCGGACTACCGCTACGAGTATTCGAGCAAAACCTACGCCGAAGAGATATTGGCGGTAATAGAGGATGCTGGCCTCGGCGCAGACACCATTGTGGTAGCCCACAGTTTTGGTGGCTACATGGCGGTGAAAGCCGCTAATTTGCACCCAGAGAAATTCGGCGGTCTGGTGCTGGTAGATTCCGGTATTCGGCATCCTGACGAACCCATACCCGATCGCCCAAAGATGGGTGGCATGCAGGGCAAGATCTATCCAGACAAAGAAAGCGCGCTCATGCGTTTTCGTTTGCAGCCGCCGCAGCCCTGCGAGAACGAATACATATTGCAGTACATTGCCCGCAACTCGCTGATGCCCATGGACGGTGGCTGGGCATGGAAGTTTGATGAGGATCTGCTGACAACGCTGACGGAAGTAGATCGACAGCCCGAAGACTTCCAGTCTTTGACAGTGCCGCTGGGGGTGATCTTTGGCGCAAATAGTGAGCTGTATTCTCGCCAAAGCCTTGAATACATGCAGGAGCTTGTGCCGCAGGCGTTTCCTTTCAGAGAGATTGCCGACGCCCAGCACCATCTGTTTCTCGACCAACCGCTGGCCTTTGTGGCCGCGTT
>JAACDW010000112.1 GCA_009936775.1 Pseudomonadota bacterium | reverse complement strand
CGGCGTGAGAGTTCGAGTCTCTCTCTGGGCACCATTTTTACGTTAAAAGTCTTCACAAGCCCCTGAAATTGCTCACGTTTTCAGCAATGTGAACTTAGGCGGTAGACAAAGTGGTAGACAATTCTCATCCCCAATACACCTACACCAAGCGTGGTGTGTTCTATTTTTCCAAATCAGTTCCTTCTGATTTGCAGCATCACTACACACGTTTGCAACTGTAGTTAGCTCCAATACCCTCGCAGGACTTGCTTCTTATCTGAGCATATCTATAACGTGAGTAATCGTGGTTAGCCATCTGCAACGTCCGCCTAAATCACCTGCGTATTTTGGAGCATGGCGGTGGTAAAGGCGTACAGGTAGGGGCTCCTTGAAAAGCGTTTACGCAGGAAGGAAGAAATTGGGTTATTCTCAATAGAACACGTTCGCGCAAATTATAAATTCCAAAAGAATCTAGAAACCTGTTATTTATGCGTTATTGCGTACAAGAGATGACGAGGGGAAAAGCGGTGAAAATGAGAAACTTTATTTTAGGTCTAGTGGTGGTCTTACTGGCAGGCTGTGCGACCACCTATACCGTAGATGATTTTGACAAATATCAAGGTGCCCATGAGACCGTCGCAATCTTGCCATTCAGCGTCACTATGAGTGCAGGCAACAGAGGCAAAGACGTGACTGCAACAAGCCTGAATGAGGAGGCGCGAGCACAAGCTTTCAATTTCCAAGGATCCGTTTGCACACAATTTCTGGAGCGAGTCGAAAAAGACAGAGTAACGGTTAAATTTCAGGATATTGACGACACTAACGCTCTCATGAGGCGTGCTGGTGCGTTTGATGACGAGGGCAACGTCATGCTCACGAAGCAAGAAATCGGCGAGTTGCTTGATGTGGATGCCGTCATAGCGGGCAGTATGACACTGTCAAAACCCATGGGCACGGGCACAGCCGTGGTAACCACTCTGCTTGTTGGCTGGGGCGTGACGAACGAGGCGCAAATTAATATGACCATACACGATAGTGAGTCTGGCTCCCTTGTATGGAGTTACGACCATAGCGCCTCCGGGGGGGTTATAAGTTCTCCTGACCAGTTGGCTAAAAATCTAATGAGGAACATAGCTAGTAAATTTCCTTACAAAAAAGACGACTGAAATTTCAACTTTTAGGTCGTGATGATAGTGTTTTTATAACAGCATGGGGTTTAGAAACTCTGATACGGAATCCCAAACCCTTCAAAGTGTTCGCCCATGCCTATATCTAGGTAGCTACCCCCTATGGCCTCCAGCCTCCTCGGAGTAGACAAAACATTAGACACTTTTGTGCGTGTGACAGGTCTCTAAAGCCCTGTAAAGCTAGGAAACACGTGGACCAGTGCCTGTGATGATTCCTAAGGACGGTAGTGACCAACTCTCTGGGCATCATTTAACCCCCTGTTATCGCTGATTTTTTTCGTACTTATTTACAGTTAGTGGTGATTCAGTACCCACCCCTATGTGGGTTCATGCCTGCCCGCTCTGCACAGTTTGAGCTGCGCAAACGGCCAGAGCTTGTGGCTGCAAGCGAAAGACATAGACGAATCTTTTGGCGCAGAGGCTCGTTCATGTGCAGATAGGATGTTGGCTTGCCAACAGATCGAATGGCCGAGGGCAAGGAACTGCCTTTAAGCCTCTGCTAGCGCTGTAAGAGGTTTTGTGTGCGTCTTGGAAAGTATTTTGATAGGGTCCTAACATGTTTCAAGACCAGCAGTATGTCACCATCGGCACCAAGAGGCGTAATGGCGCCACGGTATGGACGCCTGTTTGGTTCGCTGCTTTTGGCGATGCGCAAACCTTGTATGTTTTTTCCGCTGGTGCAGCCGGGAAAGTTAAGCGCATTCGCAATTTTGCAGATATTCAAGTGGCTCCCTGTAACGTTTCGGGGAAGGTGACTGGAGCAATCGTCCCGGCACAGGCCTGGTTAGAGGATGACGCAACGATCTGCGAAAATGCCTACGCAGCGTTGCGAGCCAAGTACGGCTGGCAAATGGTTTTGCTGGATTTTTTCAGCAAACTCTCTCGAAGCTTCAGCAAACGGCAGTTGCTCGGTTTGTCCATCAGCTCTGTCACATAAGGGCCTGTTCGTGCACGTTAATCTGCTATCGCCAAACGACAACAAATCTTCTAAACACACCCCAACGACGAGTCATTCAATGCCTTCATTTCTTCTTTGGGCGAGGTCTTTCGCCGCAGTTATCGCGCTCCAGTTTGCGAGTTCTATGGCGCTTGCGGATGCCACAACCGTGGCTACGTCACCCACACACTTAGCCGTGTACAAGTCGCCCTCCTGCGGCTGCTGCGTGAAGTGGATGGAGCATATGCAAAACCGTGGCTACAGTGTTGCCGCCTACCACCCCGCAGACTTAACCCGTTTCAAACTCGAACAAGACATTGGCCTACGCTATCAGTCCTGCCATACCGCGATATCCGCTGGTGGCTACCGATTCGAGGGCCATGTGCCGGCCAAATTCGTCAGCGAGTTTTTAGCAAACCCGCCCAAGGACGCCATTGGTCTTGCCGTGCCGGGCATGCCGGTGGGCAGTCCGGGTATGGAGATGGGCGCCAAGTTCATGCCGTATCAGGTGCTACTGCTGAAAGCCGACGGTAGCCACGAAGTGTTTGCTGACATCCTCACCGCAAACGACCAAAAGGCGTCTGCGGCTCTGAGCGCACGATAAAAGACAGCGGTCCTACTCTTTTCCAACACAAACCGGCGCCTGTGTGGCGACGGCAGCGCGCTTGTGCGTCTATGCTGCGCGGGCAAACTAGGAGAAGCAGCTGTACCACCTCAGTGAGGCCTACCTTATGGCCACCTACATCTCGTTATTGGCAAGTTACCTCGGCGCCCTGATTTTTGGTACCGCTGCCGTCGCCCCTATCGCTGTGGGTACTCTGCCAGAGGCAGCCGCAGCGCTCTTCCTGCGACGCTATTGGGTCGCCTGCTACCGCTTTGCAGTGATCGGCGGCTTGCTGTTTGCGGGCACGGCGGCGCTGGCCTCTACGGTGTCCGCGGTGCCCTCTCGCTATGCGCTACTGCTGGTGTCCTTGGCCGGCCTCATGACCCTATGTTTCTATGTAGCAATGACTTTGATACCGAAAATTAATGCCGCTCGGGATACCGATGACAGCGACGGTTTTGAGCGGCTGCATCGGCTTAATGTGAGTCTCGTGAGCGGCGGCATGCTGGTCACATTGTTGCTGTTGGCTGCATTGATTTACGTGCTGCCCGGGCAATTTACTTTTTGGCCGACGGCAAGCTAATCCCACTTCTGGCTCCCTTGACGGGCTTATCATGGGCTAATCGCGCCATCTAAGTGCGCGATCCGAGAACACCGCCACAGGCGTCTGCTGCTGACGCACGACACCGCTTATTGGATAAAGCAGCGGGTCATTGCTCTGCCAAGCCTTAGCCAGTGTCTGGCTCTTGTCCTCACCGGTAATATGCACAATCACCTGCTGGGCTTTTAACAAGCGCGCTAGCGTTAGGCTGATACGTTGGTGCGGTGCGGCCGGTGGATCGACTAACAAACAGGCCGCGGTGGCTTGCAAGTCCAGGCCCGAGGTCAACTGCGGTGCTGCAGGGAACAGTGACGCTGTATGACCGTCGGCGCCCATGCCGAGAATCACCAGATCAAAGGGCGCTTGTTCGGCAAGATGCGCATTGAGCCAGGCCACCTGTGCGGCTGCATCGGCCAGTTCGCCGCGAAACGACACAAGGCCCTGCAACGCCTGCTCTGGCAGCACGCTGCGAAGCATGCCCTCGTTACTGTCTGGGTCAGTTACCGCTACCCAGCGCTCGTCAGCCAGCACAATGCGAATTTGCGCCCAAGGCAGCCTGCTGTCATTGGCGTCACCCAAGGCTGCTAAACATCGGAGAAAGCCTACCGGCGTGCGGCCGCCGGAAACTACCAAGCTGGCACTGCCGCGCAGGCCTACGGCTTCGCACAACGTCAGCGCGACATATTCAGCCAAGGTCCGATCCAGTGCTGCCTGGTCGGTCACGACAACCGATTCGGGGTAGCCTTGGTTTGCCGCATCAGCCTCTGTGGGGTTACTCATGCCAACTGCGCCCGTCGCGCCCGATCAGCAACTCGGCCTGAGCCGGACCCTTGCTGCCCGCAGGATACGGATGTACTTTCAGTCGGCAGCTTTGCCACGCACTGATGAGTTGATCGCACCACAGCCAAGATTCTTCAACCTCTTCCCGACCGACAAAGAGCGATTGGTCGGCGCGAATGACATCGAGAAACAGGCGCTCATACGCATCGGGAATGCGTTCGCTACCCGAGGCGTGAAGAAAGTTTAAGTCCAGATTCTGACGCTCCAAGGCCATGCCGCCTTCGATGCCCTGTTGCTTGGAGAGCATCTGCATCTCTATGCCTTCGTTCGGCTGAAGGCGAATCACCAAACGATTGGGCGAATTCTCATGGGCGCCGAAAATGTTGTGCGCCAGAGTCTTGTAGGTGATCACAATCTCTGTGACTTTCTCGCCCATGCGTTTGCCAGTACGCAAATAAAACGGCACGCCAGCCCATCGCCAGTTGTCGATAAAGGCCTTCAGCGCTACAAACGTCTCGGTATCGGAGTCTGGGTTATCGGCGTCTTCAAGCTGCAGGTAGCCTGTGAGTTCTTCTGTCCGGTACCAGCCCTGCACATACTGTCCGCGTACCACATGTTCGGTAACAGAATCTTCGTCAATAACCCGCAGCGCGCGCACCACTTTGACTTTTTCATCGCGAATGTCGTGTGCGGTCATGGTATTCGGAGGTTCCATGGCCACCAGACAAAGCAACTGCATCAAATGATTCTGCAACATGTCGCGCAATTGGCCTACGTGGTCATAGTAGGCGAATCGCCCGTCCACGCCGACGGTTTCGGCTACCGTAATTTGCACATGATCGATGCAGGTATTGTCCCACTGGGCGTTGATGAATCGATTAGCAAAACGCAGTGCCAGCAGATTCTGCACAGTTTCCTTGCCAAGGTAGTGATCGATTCGATAAATACGCTGCTCGTCGAAAAAAAGCCCCACGGTTTCATTTACCTCTTTGCAATTGGCAAAGTCGCGGCCGATGGGTTTTTCCAGCACCACCCTGCTGGTTTTGCTCAAGCACTGCGCGGCGCTTAGGTTTTCGCAGATGGTTTGAAACAGACTCGGGGGTGTCGCGAAGTAGAATACCGCAACGCGCTGAGCCTGCAGTTCGCTCTTGAGGTAGGCGTATTGGCTTACTTGTGTGAACTGCACTGCGACATAACGCACGCGCTGGCAGAAGCGCTCCCAGAGCGCCTGCGACCAACGCTGCTCGCCCATATAGGTCTGCAGTGTGTGCTGCTGGCCTGCCATGAACTGCTCTGTGGTCATGTGCTCGCGGGACAGCGCTAGAATGCGCAGGTCGTCAGGCAGCAGCCCATTGTTGTCCAGGTGCATTAGGGCGGGTAACAATTTGCGTCGTGACAGGTCGCCAGCGGCACCGAACAGAATCAAATCTATGCCATCACTTTGCATCAGTCGCACCCTGATAGTCATGCTGATTGACTGCCGCGAGAGCTTGCCGGGCAAGCGTGGTTATCTCGTCCCATGCCTTGCGCCGCTGCAGAGCATCCGGTGTCAACCAAGACCCCCCAACGCAGGGCACACAGGGCAGTTCCAGATACTGTCTTAAGTTGTGTGGGCCGATGCCGCCAGTCGGACAAAGCGTTACATCGGCAAAAGGCCCCGCAAGTGCTTGCAACGCGGCAATGCCACCAGAGGTTTCGGCAGGGAAAAACTTGAAAGCAGAATAGCCGTGCTCTCGCCCAAGCATCAAGTCGCTGGCGCTACTGATCCCTGGGATCATAGGAATGTCGATAGACTGACCCGCCGCCGCCAGCATCGGTGTCAGGCCAGGGGTAATAATGAACTCACTGCCGGCATCGATTGCGGCCTCAAGTTTGCTCATGTCGGTAATCGTCCCGGCACCAACGATAACGTCAGACACCTCGGCGCGAATGCGCCGAATCGCCTCAAGGCTCGCCGCGGTTCGCAGCACGACTTCGAGCACGTGGATGCCCCCTTGGCGCAACGCCTGAGCGATTGGTACCGCATCGTCGGCGTTGCTGATTTGCACCACGGGCATTACCGGGGTCATTTCGAGCACGTTAAGGCTGTTGGCAGGCATTTTCTTCCTTCTACTCTGGGTGTGGGTGGTCCTTGGGTTTGCTGTCCACCGCGCTGCAAGGTTTGCGTTAGTCGTTGCTGGCACCACAGCTGCAGCGCAGATAGTGGGCGGCGCCCTGTAGTCCTACATCCGATGCGGTTATCAGATAGACGGGGATATCGGCCAAGAAGTCTCGTAGCCTACCCTTAGATTCAAAGCGATTGCGGAACTCACTGTGCTCAAGAATGTGGCGGATTTTTGGACCAATCCCTCCGGCGATAAACACCCCACCGCGAGCCCCCATGGTAAGCGCCAAATTGCCAGCGAATGAGCCTAACACCGCACAGAACAGCTGCATGGTTCGCATGGCCAGCGTATCGGTGCCGGCAATGGCCGCTTCGTAAACTTCTTCCGGTCGGTGATGCAGGCAGTCTCGATTGACCAACTCGGCTAAGGCTTGATAAATCGCCACAATGCCTGAGCCAGATAGCAATCGTTCATAAGAGACGCGACTGTAACGCTGCAACAAGATGTTCAGGATGGCGATTTCCTGGCTGGTGATTGGCGCGAAGTCGACATGGCCGCCCTCGGTCTCCACAACAGTGGGCCGGTGGGCTGTGGGGATCACGGCGCAAGCCCCTAATCCGGTACCGTCACCAAGTACCGCAATGGGTTTATCCGCTAGCCCGCAACCTCCGCCTAATTGGATGTAGTCCTTAGCCGTGAGCTGGGCAGTGGCATAGCCAATGGCGGCAAAATCGTTGATCAGGTGCACGGGTGCAGCCCCAAGCTGCGTGGCGATAGCGGCGGCATCAATTACCCAAGAGCTGTTAGTAAACTTCAACACCGCTTTGTCGACCGGGCCGGCGACGGCTAAACACGCCCTTAGTGGGTATCGACTCCATTGTTGATTTGCTCTAACAGAGTGTAAGAATTGCTTTAAGGCGTCTGTAAAAACCCTGTGATCGGCCACAGAATAATAGGTGATAAGGCTCAACTCGTTGGTGTGTTTATCCACGACCGCAAAGCGCGCATTGGTGCCACCCACATCAGCGACCAACAGCCAGTCTGAGCTGGTGCCTGCTTGCTCGGCTACGCGCATCTAAGTTGAAACCTGCGTGCGAACGTTTGCTGCGGTTTGCAAAGGCTCACTGGTGCCCCCATCAAAGAGCACGCTCGCGCCCTCCTCTGCACTGCTGGTGGTTTGGCGAAACACGGCAAAAAATTCGCGTCCTACCCCTGTGCCGCCAAAATTCTCGGGTCGGCTTGCTGGGCGTTGGGCCAACTCCTGATCCGCCAAATCTAAGGTCAATGTGCCTGCTACCGCGTCGAGATCAATCCAGTCGCCATCGCGTATCTGGGCCAGCGGGCCGCCGGCGCTCGCTTCGGGCGTCATATGGATGGCCGCAGGTACCTTGCCCGAGGCCCCAGACATACGACCATCGGTTACCAGAGCGACTTTGTGGCCACGATCCTGCAAGATGCCGAGCAGTGGCGTAAGCTTATGCAGCTCGGGCATGCCATTGGCTTTGGGGCCTTGAAAGCGCACCACTACGACGCAGTCTCGGTCAAGCAAGCCACGTTCAAACTTGTCTTGCAGCGCATGCTGGTCGTCGATTACTACGGCTTGAGCGCGCACCCTGCGGTGCTTCGATGCCACGGCGGAAACTTTGATAATACCTCGACCTAGGTTGCCAGTGAGCAGCCGCAAACCGCCCTCTTGGTCAAAGGGTTGTGCCGCCGTCGCCAAGACATGTTTGTCGAGGCTCGCTTGCTGACATGGCTGCCAGCCCAGCACGCCATTGTGTAGCTGCGGCTCCACACAGTAGTCGGCTAGAGTGTCACCCCACAACGTCTGCGCGTCGCTGTGCATCAGGCCGTTTTGCATCAGTTCGCGGAACGAATAACCGGTGCCGCCAGCGGCATGAAAGTGATTGATATCTGCTTGGCTATTCGGGTAGACCCGGGCCAGTAGCGGTACAACACGGGATAGCTCGTCAAAGTCAGTCCAATCAATGATGATACCCGCAGCCCTTGCCATGGCGATTAAGTGAATGGTGTGATTGGTCGAGCCGCCGGAGGCGAGCAAGGCAACAATGGCATTGACAAAGGAGCGCTCGTCTAGCGTATGCCCCAGCGTCCTTGGGTTATTACCCAGCGCCGTTATGCGCGTGATATGCCGGGCTGCTTCTGCGCTTAACGCATCGCGTAGCGGTGTGCCGGGATTGACGAAGGAACCGCCGGGAAGCTGCAATCCCATGGCTTCCATGAGTATCTGGTTGCTATTGGCAGTGCCATAAAAGGTGCACGTTCCCGGTGCGTGATAGGACGCTGATTCGGCATCGAGAAGCTCATCCCGGGAGATTTTACCCTCTGCGTGCAGCTGGCGTATGCGCGCCTTTTCGCTGTTCGCAATACCCGATGGCATAGGCCCGGCAGGGACAAAGAGCATGGGCAGATGACCAAAGCGCAGCGCCCCCATCAGCAGACCGGGAACGATTTTGTCGCAAATGCCCAAACAGATAACACCATCAAACATCTGGTGCGAGAGCGCAATGACGGTCGCTTGCGCAATATGATCACGGCTAAAAAGACTGAGCTCCATGCCATCTTGGCCTTGAGTAACGCCGTCGCACATGGCGGGCACCCCACCGGCGACCTGAGCTGTAGCACCGAGACTGCGCACCTGATCTTTAATCATTTGCGGGTAGTCGGCGAAGGGCTGGTGCGCTGACAACATGTCGTTGTAGGCCGTGACAATGCCGATGTTCGGGGCATTTACCAGTCGAATCGTTTGTTTGTCATCGGCGTCGCAGGCCGCGAAACCGTGGGCCATGTTGCCGCAAGACAGCTTGTGGCGCGGCGGTTGGCCTTCGATGGCGCCGTTAATGAGGTCCAAATAAGCACCTCTTTCGTGCAGGCTTCGGTTCGCAATCCGCTGGGTCACAGCGTTAACGCTAACATTCATAGTTTTTCCAAGTTATTCAGGCATTTCTGTTATGGCTGCCATGACTTTTTGTGGCTGTCGCAGTGTCTTCATCACAGTTAAGGCGATACACGCGAACGTAGTCGACAACCAATTCGCCTGGCAGGTCGGCGTTGCGGATCTTGCCGCCCAGCGTGCCGCCAAGGGCCAAGTTTAAATTTAAGTAAAACGGTCGCTCATCGAAAACCCAAGGATAGGGCAGAATTTCTGCCGCAGTTACGCTGCCGTATTCCTTGTCGTTCACAAACCAGCGAATTTCTTCTGGCAACCACTCGACCGCATAAACATGAAAGTCTTCGGTCCACGGCACCGGCGCCAATAGCGACTCACTGTAATGCGCGTTGTCTGGCCACTCGCGGCCAAAGTGTATGGCTCCCAGAATGGTTTCTGGCGTGTGGCCACTATGTTCTAAAATATCGATCTCACCTGCCAACGGCCATGTTATGTTGCCTTGCGGCATCATCCAGAAAGCAGGCCAAAAGCCTCTGCCTGACGGCAGTTTCATGCGTGCTTCGAAACGTCCATATCGGGCCGAGAAGCGTCCTTTGGTGGTCAGTTTCGCAGAGGTATACCAGCGTCCATTACTGCGTTCCCGGCGACCGGTAATGTGCAGGGCACCGTTTTCTACCCTAGCGTTGTCAGGTTGGTACCACTGCTGCTCGTCGTTGCCCCAGCCGCAAAGACCTCGGTGGCAACCGTCGCCAAGATCAAACTGCCACTTACGCGTATCAACCGCGCGGCCGGAAAATTCGTCCTGCCAGATCGGCCGCGAGCATTGTGGCCCAGTGTCTGAATCAGAGTTTGAATCAGAGTCCATGCCCGAGGCTATGTTGGTGCTCAAGTCAGCACTTAGACCAACGCTCAAACAGCACAGGACAATTCCTAACAATATGCGCGCCACAAAAGCCCCCAAGCTTACAGCGTCTTCGTTACCACCATGTTATGTAGAAGGCGCACAGAATCAGGGTGACCAACAGCGCGCTCAAATTGAAGCCATTCGATGTGGCAAAGCTTATGCCGCTGAGATCCACCGCGCCGGCTTGGGGCTGTGGCCGCAGGTGCGAAATACCAATGGCTAGCCCTGCACAAAGCAAAAAAACTAAGCCAACCCGGTCAATAAAGGGTAGCTCGGGCGCGAACACAGAAAAGGCAAAGGACAACACTGCCGAAGCGATTGCGGCAGTAAGTGCAGCAGTAGCCGTGGTCTTGGGGTAAAAAATACCCAGCATGAAGATGACGACAATGCCCGGGGTGAAAAATCCGGTGAATTCCTGAATGTATTGAAACGCTTGGTCAAAGTTGCCCAGCAATGGCCGTGCGGCAAGCATGGCGATGACCATGGCAACCAGCGCAATAATGCGCCCCAAGCGTACCGGATCCGCAGCGCTCTCACCGTTATTCAGGGACGGGAAGATATCCATGGTAAAAATGGTCGAAATGCTATTGGTCATGGATGCTAACGACGACACTATGGCTGCCAGCAAAGCAGCGAACACTAGGCCCTTGATGCCAACGGGGAGCCAAGTCATGGCGTGCGGATAGGCTTGATCTGGGGCGCTGATTTGTGCGGCGAGAACAAAAACCGCAATGCCCGGCAGAACCACAATGACTGGCATCAGCAGTTTGAGGAAGGCTGCAAAGGCAATACCCTTTTGCGCCTCGTCGATACTCTTGGCCGCCAGTGCACGCTGAATGATGTACTGGTTAAAGCCCCAATAAGAGAGGTTCATTACCCACATACCGCCGACGAGCACCGAGAGTCCGGGCAGGCTCATATAGTGGGGGCTGTCTGGGCTTAAAATCATGTCGAACTTCTCTGGCGCGCGATCCATCAGCAGTTGCAAGCCGGTGAGTACGCCAGCACCGTCGGAAACTTTGTCGAGCAAGATCCAAGCGATCAGTAAACCACCCAGTACCAGCAGTACCACTTGGATAATATCGGTTAGGGCCACCGCCTTAAGGCCGCCATACAGTGAATACCCGGCAGCGAACGCCCCCAGCACCAACAGCGCAACGTTGAGATCTACCCCGGCCACAGTGTTAATGGCCAGTGCGCCAAGCCATAAAATGGATGTGAGATTGACCAGCACATAAACCCCAAGCCAGAAGAAGGCCATAACCAAGCGCACCCGATGATCGTAACGCTGCTGCAGGAACTGAGGCATGGTGTAAATTTCGGCGCGCAGAAATACCGGCAACAGATACTTACCAACCAAAATCAGAGTAATGGCCGCCATCCATTCGTAGGAAGCAATCGCGAGACCAATGGCATAGCCAGAGCCTGACATGCCGATGATTTGTTCAGCAGAAATGTTGGCCGCAATTAATGATGCCCCAATCGCCCACCACGGTAAGGACTTACCCGCAAGAAAATAATCGGCGGCACTTTTGTCGCTGCCACGACTGCGCGAAACCCACTGGGCGAGAGCAAACAATGCCAAAGCGTAGACGCCGACTATGACGATATCGATGGTTGCCAACATAGGTAGCCTCTGTGCAGTTGGTTAGCTAAATCAGGGACACAATTCAATCGCCCCAGCCGGTCGTCCCGAGCGCAATGCGACCTCACTGATTCGAAGTTTTAATGCCCCATCTGTAACAAGGACTGCGGGACTGCTCAACTTGCTCAAATCCGCACCGCGCTCAACAAAACAGCCCAGCGGTATGGCGAACATCTGCCACCGCAACAGTGGCGCGTCTTCAAGCACGCGGGTTAAATCCACTTCCCCAGTGCACGGATACTCGCAGTCCATGCGTAGCGCAACCTTGGACGTGGGTGCAGTCACCAGTTGGGCATCGATCACCAAGTAGCCTTGCTGGGATGCTAGCACACTGAAATCCGAAGATTCGCTGGAGCGCCAGTAGACTTGACTGACGCCGACTCCCCGACCCAGCCAGCTGAGTTCAATACTGTCTTCCTGCTTGCGCCGGTCGAAGGTTTTCAGCCGCAGATTGCCGCCTGCTGTGGCAGCACTTGAACCAAATACTTCAATCTCCCAATCGACTTCGTCGCCGACAAAGGTACGCCATGGGTCACGTGCTGTGCCGCCAAAAATAAGGCGGTCGAGGGAGTTGGGTACATCGACGGCCAGTTCGCTGAGTTGCCCTAATTCGGCAGGTTCCGCATAGCTCAGGCCATAGCCGTACTCGAACAGTAGGTCGGTTACGGGCAAAGAACGATCAGCGGCGTTGAGATCCGCATTAGGCCAGTCGAAAGACAGGCGGCCAGTAAAATCGTGACGTGGTGCGCCGTCGGCTGCGGCCACAAGAACATCGGCAATGGCCCCGCCCTCGGAACCGGGTAACCAAGCCGCAACAAAGGCATCTGCAGCGTTTAGGTGTGGGTTCATCCACAAAGGCCGCCCAGACAACAAGACGGCAACAACGGGGATGCCCGCAGCCTGCAGACTTTGCAACAGGCGCAAATCTCGCGGATCTTGCTGTTGCCAAGCCAAGGTGTCGACGTCGCCTTGACCCTCGGCGTAGGGATGCTCGCCAAAGACCACTACGGCAAGGTCGGGTTGTTCGGTAAAGGAGCCATCCGTACTCAAGGTCGCACGGCCACCGCCATTGGCCATGGCCTGCTGTAGCCCAGCGAAAATAGAAGTCGCCCCGGGAAAGACACCATTTGGGTTGCCGGTACCCTGCCAAGTAATGCTCCAACCACCGGTTTGTTTCTCAATGCTGTTCGCACCGCTGCCGCTGACCATAATGTTTGCGGCAGGAGAAATGGGTAGTGTCTCGTTGTTATTTTTTAGCAAAACCAGTGATTTACGAGCAGCTTCTCGGGCAATACTGCGATGTGAAACACTGCCGATTTCGGCGATTAGGGGTGGAGCGCGAACAGAGGGCAAAGGCGCTTCAAACAATCCGGCCGCAACCTTGGCGCTAAGAATTCGAGCCACCGCTTCGTCTATGCGCGACAACGCAATGTCGCCTGCCTTGACCTGAGCGACGGTGTTAAAAAGCAGCGCCTTCCAGTCCTCTGGAGCCATGATCATATCCATGCCTGCATTGATGGCCTGAGCGCAGCTCTCGTTAGTACAGCCTGGCACCTGCCCTACGCCGTTCCAATCGCTGATGACAAAGCCAGAGAAACCCAACTGGCCGCGCAGCAGATCATCAAGGATCGCTTTGTCGCCGTGGATTTTGCTGCCGTTAATGCTGTTGAATGAGGCCATCACGCTGCTAACGCCTGCTTCCAGCGCGGTGTAATAGCCCTGCCCGTGCACCGCCAAAATATCCTCCAAGGAGCCACGGGTATTACCCTGGTCGATCCCCTTATCGGTACCGCCATCGCCAATAAAGTGTTTCGCTGTGGCTATCAGCCCCTCGCTCTGCAGCGCTTCAACAATTACGCCGGCGTACTTTGCAACGATCTCTGGACGGTCACTGTAGCCCTCATAGGTCCGGCCCCAGCGGTCGTCTAACACCACGGCAACGGTCGGAGCGAAGATCCAGTCAATGCCGGTAGCCGCCACCTCTCTTGAGGTGATTCGACCAATTTTCCCTATAAGCTCAGGATCATTGGCTGCACCAAGACCGATGTTGTGCGGGAACAGGGTCGCACCAACCACGTTGTTGTGACCGTGCACGGCGTCCGTGCCCCAAATCAGCGGGATACCCGCGTTGCCCGCGCTGGTATCCAATGACGCCTGGCGATAGGCGTCTGCCAAGGCAACCCAATCCTCTATGGACGCGTGCTTGTCGTTATTCGGGAAAGAGCCACCGCCGTTAAGGACGCTGCCTAGGCCATAGGCGCGCACGTCGTCGGGGGTCACATGCTTGATTTCGCCCTGCACCATTTGTGCGACCTTTTGTTCCAAGGTCATGCTGGCCAACAGCGATGCGACTGTTTGTTGCTGCGCAGTCGTCAATGAAGCCTCTCTGGTTTCGACGCTGTTCTCAACGCGGTTGGGGGCGCAGCCAAACAACGCAGTTACGAGCGCACACCATCCGAGTACCTTAAACAGCAAGGACATGAATATTGATTCCGTATCAAAAAGCCTGTTCACAAGGCTCGTTAGCAAAAAGCCCGTTATTCACAGGCTGAGGGTAGTGCCGCCTGCCGCTAGGCGCGGCAGGTAACCAAACTCAGCGAGGTCAGATGCGCTGACCTCGCGATAACACCGTACCGTCTAGAAGTTTGCGCGCACGCCGAACTTGTAGATCGGTCCATGGTCTTGAGACAAGAACAGCATCTCAGGATGGCGCACCCACAGCCGGGTGGACTCGTCGGTTATGTTCTGCGCATCGAAAAACATAGTAATGCTTTCGTTGTGTCGGTACTGGTACGAGGCATCGATCTGATGGCGCTCGTCAACAAATACCGGCTGCTCGTAGTTGGCAAAGCCCTGTGCGGTTTCGGCTCGGTAGTTGAGCGCAAGTCGGAAGGTATGCTTTTCGTTCTCAAAGAAACCCGAAAGATTGCCGGAATCGCCGAAGCCAGACAGGATGAACTGGTCGCCAATGGTGTAGGTATCGGGCTCAACATTGCCGCCAGTAACCTTGGTGTAGTTGACCTGCATACCGAAAGGGGTGCCCTCGAACAGATGCTGCAGGGTCACTTCCAAGCCGCTTACGGTACCGTCATTGATATTGAATGGCTGGGTGATATCAAACTCAGCCAAAGGATCAGTAGCGGAGGCGTCCAGATAACCCGGTTCACAGCGCCACCAGCCATCGGAGTCGCACGCTCCGTACGGGAAGCCAGCGCTGACATCAATGCCTCGGGCCATGGCAAGGGCGACCCAGCCCATATGATGCTGGTCGTTCATCCAATCCTGCGCCCACAGGGCTTGTTGAGATACACAGTCACCGGTGCCGCCTTCGCCAGGAAAGCCCGTGGCTGGACGACCGGCATCAGCCCACGCTTGCACGCACTGTTGCGCATAGATACCGTTGGCTGATTGGGCCGGGTTGCGCAAGTCGTTGATCGGCTGATTGTTGACTGTTCGAGAGCCAATAAAGTTATCAATTTCTTTGCGGAAGTAGTTCACAGCAAAGTAGGAACCTTCGGCGTAGTAGTTCTCATAACTGAGGTCGAAATTCGTTGACTCCAATGGCTGCAAACCAGGATTACCGCCGGTCGCCGTGAGGTTAAAGAAGTCTTGGCTACCTACGTCCAACTCTGCGCGCAGATCGTTGAGGTTAGCTCTTGCCATACTCTTGCCAGCCGAGAAACGCAGCACTTGATTGTCAGTAAGCTGCAGTGCCATGGCCAGATTGGGTAAAACGATGCTGGAGTCCCCGCTGCGGCTACTATCCACAGGCTCACCCGCAATGCCGACAAGACCGAGGATCATATCCCAGCGGATACTCGTGGGCGCAGGATAGTAGCTGCTCGATACGGTTTTGGCATCCTCGTAACGCAAACCTGCCACGATATTCAGTGGTCGTCCGGCAATGGCGGTTTCAAAGTTAAACTGCAGATAAGCCGAATCCAGTTCTTCACGCACTCGCTCGTTGCTATCCAGACCGCCAAATTCACAACATACGGTGCCGTCCGACGGATCAGCTAACGCGCCGTTGACTGCGGCAAACGCGTTCATCGCTGATGCTGCATCCACCTCAAAGTAATAGTTCGTGCCTAAATTCGGGTTAAAGGAGTTCATGAAGTTACCCAAGTCAGTACGCACAAACAAAGCATCGTCATAGTCCGCGACATTGGGTGTGGTCGCACCAAAGTTTGACTCGCGTGACTGTCTGGTGAACTCGCTCTCGGCGCTGGAAATGCCAAAGTCGACAGACTTCAGAGGCCCTTCGAAGTAGGTAAACCAAGTACCCTTAAGCTGCATTTGGGTTATTTCATTTTCTTGATAACCATCACGCATAAAGAGCGACGAGGCCATCATATTTTCTGGGCCAAAAGTCGTATCGTAGCTGAAGGTATTGATATTCGAGGTGCCACCATTGATTGTCGTAATGGTTGCTCGAGAGTCCGTGGTTAGGCCCAATTCGTTGTCGAAAATGTTGCCAGACAGCTCCGCGGTAGAACGGTGTGCGTCCACTGACAGCTGCAGCTTGTCGCTGACATCCCATGCCAAATTTAGCCCCCAAGACTTGTTCTGCGTTTCACTATCACCCCAAGTCACGGTGTGATCATAGGCACGGTTGCCAACTACAACATCGGTATAGGCGCCGTTTTCGCTGATGGTGGCGGACGCTGTATCCGAACCACCGAGCCACGAACCAAACAGTGTGCCCTCGGAAGCAAACTCAACACCCGACATGGTGTAGTCGACGGTTGCAGTAAGCGCATCGGTGACCAAATATTGGAAGGTCGCTTGCGCGTTGGTGCGTTGACGATCATTGTCTTTGATTAGATAGGCTGAAGGCTCCTGATAGAAGGTATAGCCGTCGGCGCGGGTATTGTTATTCACATAGCCAGCGGTGCTGGAATCTACCCTCAGGTAGCCTTCAGAGTTCTGTAAGTCCTCGGGGGTGATCCAGTTCGACTCCCGGGTGCCCTCTTCGCGATTAGTACGGTCTTGATAAGACGCAGATAGCGACAATCCCCAACGGTCTCTATTGGTTGCGAACAGCATGGACGTTTCCAACGGCTGACCGCCAGCAACAGACGTGCTGTCCTCTACCAGATTGAGGCTATAAGACTGCTTTGTGCCCTCGATGTTCAACGGCTTAGTTGTCACCATATTTACCGTGGTACCAATACCACCAGAGGGCAGTGTGCTGTTGGAAGATTTGAAAACCTCAACCGCGCTAACACCTGGAGAGGCAATGTCGCCAAAGTTAAAGGAGCGACCGCCACCGTACTGGCCTGCCACGGTTGGCATCTGCCGGCCGTTCAAGGTTACAAGGTTGAACTCCGGTCCAAAGCCGCGCACGGCGATCTCGCTGCCCTCGACATTGCTGCGATCAATGGCAACACCGGACAGGCGAGCCAAAGATTCTGCAAGGTTGCCATCAGGAAACTTGCCGAAATCTTCCGCCGAAATGGCGTCCATAACACCGACATTACTGCGCTTTATAGAAATGGCGTCGAGCAGACTGTTTTTGATGCCGTAAACGACCACTTCTGCAATAACTTCTTCTTCAACCGCCTCGTCCGCTTGCACAGCAGTGCTGAACGAAAGCGTCAGACCGGCAGCCATTGCGGCCAGCAGGCGTACCTTGCGGTGGTGGAAAACAGATGACTTATACATAACTTTCAACCTCTAAAATGACTGACGCGGCCTCTCCAGATACCCGTGCATGAATACCAAAAAGCGACTGCGCCTAAATTAGATGCTCGACCGGACGTGCCAGCGCCGATTTGACGAATGCAGACAAAAGACGAACTCCCCAGCGCTAGAGTGGACCAGAGCGGGCAGCTTCTGACAATTACGATGCGGCGAAGCGGTAGTAGGCAGCGGTAAAGCGGTTGGATTTTTAATAAAAAGTTAACAGATTGAAGTACGACGAGGCACTGCGTCCATAAGTCAGAATCGTTTCAGCGCATTGATCTCGGATTTAAACGTGCGACTGACCTTGAGCCTGGCACCAGTGGTCAGCAGTAGCTCACTCTCACCCCGGGGCAACGACTTGACCTTGACGATTTTGCTCAGATTGACCACGGTGGAGCGATGAATGCGCGCAAAGTTGCCCTGACTCAGCCGCCGCTGTAGTTCGTTCATTGTGCAGCGCATGATGTGCGTCTGACCTACGGCATGCACGCACATGTAGTCACCTGCCGCATCTATCCAGTCTATGTCGTCGTAGGGGATGAGCCTAACTTCAGCGCCGTCTCGAATGGCCAGCCGGTCCTTACCGCCGCCTATGCCATCGCCGGCGAGCCGACCTGAAGCTGATGCAAGGTCGCCCGTTGACCTGTATAGGGCGTCGAGCAACTGACCTTTGTGCTGGCTCGAGTCAGCATCGCCGCCGCTTATTTTTCGTTTCGCGCGGACACGGTTAAGCGAGTCCGCAATACGCTCGGGATCGATGGGTTTGAGCAGGTAGTCGATGGCGTGCACATTGAAAGCCTCAACCGCAAAAGAATCGAAAGCCGTAGCAAATACCACAATGGGCATCTGCTCCGCTGCAATATGGGCGATCAGTTCAAAACCACTCATGCCGGGCATTTGAATGTCGAGAAAGATCAAATCGGGCTGCAGTTCGCCAATAGCCTGCAACGCCTGCCCACCAGAGCGATAAGCACCTAACACGTCTACGTCGTCGTGCGCTGCCAGCAAGGCCTGCATCAGGTCGAGTGCCAAGGGTTCATCGTCTATCACTAGAGTTTTAATCATTGCGGATGTCCTGCTCCGGTGCCCGCAGTGGGAAGCGCAACTCCACCCGAAACCCACCCAAGTCCGATGAGCCAAGTTGCATATCGCCTTGATCGCCGTACAGTGCAGTGATTCGCTCACGTACATTTTTCAGGCCCACACCTGCACCGGTAGGGCTCTCTTGACGCCGGGCATCGGTCTCTACCGTGGCGACACCAGAGTCCTCCACTGAAAGCAACAAATCTGCCTTTGCCGTGCGCGCAAGGATGCGAATTTTTCCGCCACTCTCGCTTTGCGCAATGGCGTGCTTGATAGCGTTTTCAATCAATGGCTGCAGCAGGAAGCTTGGCACTAGGGCATTGGCGGTGGCTGGCGATATATCGAAGTCGACACTCAGGCGGTCGGTAAAGCGCGCTTGCTCAATGGCCAAATACAGTTTGGCCGCCTCTATCTCCTTGGCCAGGGGCACACTCCGATCCGCCCCGTGCTCTAACGAGTAACGCAAAAATTGGCTTAGGTTCAGCAGCATGCTGTTGGCGTGCTCCGCCGCACCTTGATTCACTAAGGCATAGATGGCGTTTAGGGTATTAAACAAAAAATGCGGGTTGAGCTGATAGCGCAGCAGCGTAAGTTGGCTTTCTTTCATGGCGGCCTCTGCGCTTGTGCGCCGCAACACCTCTTCTTTCTGCGTAGCCTCAGCGGCCAGCAGATGATCACGTTCAGCTTGCAGTAGCTGGTAGTACTTAATGCCGTGATAAAAGGCCGCCCAGCAAAGAAAAATAAAGATCGATGAGAAGAACCAGCCGCCGAAGTCAGCCCAAAGATTGGTCTCTTGGGTCATGGCCTCGAACAGCGCGAGCCGTATTACCGCCCAAGCGAGCGCGAACACACCGACAGACGCGGCGATGATGAATAGTCTTGCGGTCCAAGAAGCCCCCCAAAAACTGCGAAATACCAACCGCAGAGGCCAGCTTAGGGCGATACCAAGAAAAGACTGCAGCACATTGTGCAGCACATAGGTGAGCTGGGGTTGGTTGTACCAGAGGTTTAAACTAACGTAGCTGATGAGTGAGATGCCCAGCCACCCGCCGAACTGCAAGGACCAGAATTGCCATTCTCGATTAGCCATCAAACGCAGCCATAGGGTACTTTGCGCCATCGTAAGATTGCTCTGTTTCGAAGGAAAAAATACAGGTTCGGCCACAACGCTACCTCAGCTTGTCAGTAGCGCAGTGTAAGGTTTGTCTGCTGCGAAGCCCAGAGTCAGCCATGCAACCTTCATCGCTTGGACCGCGACTGATGTTTTACGTTGCAACCGGCGGCCTTCTTTTACAAGCTAACGAATCTGATCGGCAAGATTCGTTTAACGGGGAGATTGCGCATGCTGACGAATTGGCAAATTACACCGGGCCTTGGCTCAGAGCTCGATGCTGGGCTGCAGCTCATCGAATTGGGCGACGGCGACCTTCATGAGTTAAAGCAACTGGCTGCAGAGCGCGGCGTCGTTGTCGCTCGTAGCCAAGTGATGAGTCTGGAACAGCAAGCGGCATTTGCGCACCGACTGGGCGAGCCTCTCACCTCGCCAGCGAACAAAGCCGGAGTGCCGCCAGAATTGCTTATCATTAAGGCGGACGAAACGAGCAAACACGCAGCTGGTGAGGGTTGGCACTCGGATGTTTCTAGCGAAGCGGAGCCGCCGGGGCTTTCGATGCTGCGCATGCAGGAAGTCCCGCAGTCTGGCGGCGATACGCTATTTGCCAACATGTATGCCGCATACGACTCTTTGTCGCCTGCGCTGCAGGCCTTTACCGCCACGCTGACTGCCCGCCATGATCCGCTGGGGCACTACCTGTACCTCAGCGGTGCAGCTACGCTAGCCGAGCTGCCTTCTTCGATTCATCCGGTAGTCCGAATACATCCGCAGACCGGGCGCAAGGCGCTGTATGTAAACGTGGGATTCGTCAGCCGTATTATGGAACTGAGCCGTCGCGAAAGTACCGCCCTGCTACAACTTCTTTACGATCATGTGGCGTATTCGGCCAACATTCAATGTCGTGTCAGTTGGCAGCCCGGCACCGTGGTCTTTTGGGATAATCGTTGCGTACAGCACTTCGCTGCCTTTGACTACTTCCCGCAGCGGAGACTTGGCTACCGAGCCACTATTCGTGGTGAAAAACCGATAGCCGTGAAGTAGCAGTGCCAGTTCAGATCGTTCAGATAGCCAAATAGCCGCCTTCAACTGGCATGGCGGTGGCAGTGATATGGCCAGCGTCATCGGAGCAAAAAAAGGTCACGGTAGCGCCACGTTCGTCGATGGCCCTGTCAGCACAACTCGTAGGCGGCCGTGGCGTCGGCCGGGCGAGTCTTAGAAACCATGGCGGGTTGGATAGTTCTTGCGCGGATACCGTAGCGCCCGTGGTCTACGGCGATAAGCTTCACCAAGCCAATCAGGCCATGCGCTCTGGTGGTATGGCATGCTGCTGCACCGCCTGCACTAACACTGACTTCCCTGTCTTGTAAACGCATAACCCACCCCAATTCAATTATTATTTTAGATATTGAGCCTAACCACCTAAAAATTATCAGAATTTTTAAAAGCCAAATGCAGTTCCCGATGTGCAAAGCGCCAGCCATCTGGGGTTAGCTCCAACTCATCGGCGTAGTGTCCTATGGCCGCCGGGGTGAAGCCCTCAATTGGCTTTTCAAGCAGGCTAGCGGCGCCGATATGACGATACAAACTCAGGTAAGTAATGCCTGTCGCTCGCGTGTCGTGAATGGGTTCAATGAGGATATTGGTCAACACGTGACGCGAGCGCAGCTCAGCAGGACGACGCTCCATGGCTTTTGCGATGGCGGCTTGCCCCGCGACTCGACCCGCTACGGCCAGCACGCCCTGCGCGCCAAACAAGGCGGCAAAAGCATCGTAGCGCTGAGTATCTAAATAAACAGCGTAGCTAACAGACAGGCGTTCACAGGCCCTGCAAATGTGTTCGTGTAGCAGCGGATCCATACCCTAACCTCCAGCATAAAATTCACCTAATCGTTCTGGCCCGGCTGGTTTTGCGTTCCTAAACCACAGAGGCGCAGGCAGCGAGTCCACTCAGCGAAATTCGCGGCGTTTTAAAGATTACATACAATACCCTAGGCCTGCACAGACACTTGCGGCTGCGCAGGTATTTGCCCAATACTCTCGCGGGTATTGCGCAAACACGCAAAGTGCATTGCGCAGGCTTTTTGCGCCAGAGAGGTAAGTATGAGTAAAGACGTTAGCGGCAGCGTAACCAGCGAAGCCTTAGATCACATTTTGGTAATCACCATTCGAAATCCGCGCAAGAAAAATGCCTTCGATCCGGACATGATGTTGCAGTTATCCGATGCACTAACACAACTCCACGAAGATCCTGAGCTTTGGGTCGGCGTGCTCTGCGCCGAGGGTGATAATTTTACCGCCGGCTTGGATATGCCAAAGTTCTTTGGCCCGGCTGCGAACCCTGCCCCTATTCCTGAAACTAATGTCGATGCCTTTGGTTTACGCAACGTGTGCAGCAAGCCACTGGTCACTGCCGTGCAGGGCATTTGCTACACCATCGGCATCGAGATGGCGTTGGCGGGCGATATCATAGTGGCAGCAGAAGATACGCGCTTTTGCCAAATGGAGGCCAAACGCGGCATCGCGCCCTTGGGTGGCGCGCACTTTCGCTATGTCAGCCGCTCAGGCTGGGGCAACGCCATGTATCACTTGCTGCTGTGTGACGAATTCGATGCCCAAGAAGCGTGGCGCGTTGGCCTCGTGCAAGAAGTAGTCGCCACCGGCACCCAATTCGAGCGCGCCATGCCCTTGGCGACGGTAATTAAAAACAACGCCCCGCTCGGCATTCAGGCCACCAAGGCAGCAGGCCGGCGCTATATTGAACAGGGTGAACAGGCGGCCATTGACGCCATAGACGAAGTCCGCGCTCGGGTTATGCAGAGCGCAGACGCCGCCGAAGGCATACGTTCCTTTGTCGAACGCCGAGCCGCCAACTTTTCTGGCAAGTGATCTATGCCAGCAACATGGCTATACTTACGTTATTCCAGCTTCTGGCGCAGCGATTCTTAGATTGAGAATCGCCAAAGCCTATTATTTTG
>JAACDW010000111.1 GCA_009936775.1 Pseudomonadota bacterium | reverse complement strand
CCTCGGCCACCGTGCTCTCGAAATCACCCACATAGCTTACTGCTTGCTTAATCGAATCTTTGGCCCACTTCGACAACGACCAATAATTGTAGCCGAGCAGAGAACGAACCTTGTTGATGACTACATTCAGGCGAAGCAGCAAGATGTAGCCAATGTCACCGAGGGTTGCGACCCAACGAGCGTATTGAGTCACAACATCGTATTGGTCGCCGTGGATCACCAAAAAGTCGCGGCCGTCTTTGTTGTGCAAACGGTACTCATCGACGATTTCAATGTTGTCGAACTTGAGTGCCCCATAGTTTCGGAGAAATTCGTCATGGTTGCCTATGATGTAGCGAACTTTGGTGCCACTGCTCGCGCGCTCCAGCAAATGCTGCATCACTTTTTCATGGGACTTGGGCCAATATACCCGGCCCCGCATCTGCCAGCCGTCGACGATATCGCCGACCAGAAAGAGCTGATCGCAGGTGTTGTGCTCGAGGAATTCGAGAAGTTTGGATGCTTGGCACCCGTAGCTACCTAGGTGGACATCAGAGATAAAGATGGACCGATACTGGTTTGGAGAGAAAGAAGGCCGAGCTAGAGTGTTCATATCATTCCAAGCTGTAGGTTTAGACCACGTTCCCAATGTTTCTTTACGTTTGCGCTAAGAATGTATGAAGTTTCTGTGAAAGATAGTGGCCTCGACGGCCCCTTTGATCGCGCGACGGCGAAGCCCCCTACGCCCACAAAAGCGACCACAAAACTAATTGTCCCGATACACGTCGCGACTGAAGACCTTGTCGGCCACGTCGCAAAGCTCCATCGTTTGTCTATTGGCTACGATCAGATCCGCTGCCGCCTTGAATTCGTCTAAATTTGAAGAGACCTGAGAGCCAAAAAACGTCTCTGCCTTAAGCGTTGGTTCATAGACGACAACGCAAATACCCTTGGCCTTGATGCGCTTCATCACGCCCTGAATCGCTGACGAACGGAAATTGTCGCTACCCTCTTTCATCGCCAAGCGATAAAAACCAACGACTTTTGGCAGACGCTTAAGAATCTCTTCTGCCACGAAATCTTTACGAGTCACGTTTGATGACACCACGGCCTTGATCAGGGTCTGAGGTATTTGTTCGTAATTGGCCAGCAGCTGCTTCGTATCCTTGGGCAAACAGTAACCACCGTATCCAAACGAGGGATTATTATAGCCAGTACCAATACGACCATCTAAGCAGACACCTTCAATGATATTCCGGGTATCCAAGTCCCGCGACAACGCGTAGGAATCGAGTTCGTTAAAAAAAGAAACACGCATGGCAAGGTATGTATTAGCAAACAACTTAACGGCTTCTGCTTCTGTTGAAGACATTAAAATAGACTCAACGCCCCGCTTTTCGGCGGCACCCGATAGCAATCCTGCAAATCCCCCGCTGTCAGCCGATTCATCGCCAACGATGATTCTAGAGGGGTGTAAGTTGTCATGCAGCGCATGCCCCTCACGCAAAAATTCGGGAGAAAAGATGATTCGGTTCGTGCTGAAACGACTTTGTAAGTCCGCTGTATAACCCACAGGCACCGTCGATTTGATGACGATCAGTGCGGTCGGGTTGACGCTAATCGCCTCACTAACGACCCCGTCGACTGAGGATGTGTCGAATCGATTGGAATCCGCGTCGTAGTCAGTCGGGGTCGCGACAACGATATAATCCGCTCGCTGTAAGGCTTGCTTGGCGTCCGTCGTTGCGGTCAACGACAGCTCTTTGGTCGCAAGCCATTGCTCCAAACCCGCATCAGTGATTGGTGCCTTTCTGCAGTTGATCTGACGTACCCGCTCGGCGTCTATGTCCACAACCGTCACAACGTGAGCCCGTGAAAACAGCACGGCCAATGACAAACCGACGTAGCCTGCGCCTACGATGACAATGTTCTGATGCGCTCGATTTTCCTGCGTTGTGATGTTCGTCAAGCTCAAAACCACACAATTGACTTTCTAGGCCGCAATGTTGTTTTGCTTTTGTTATGGATTTGTTTCGCTCGCGTATGGGTTTCGTGACGCAGCGAGTCGATAAACCATTAGATTATGAGCACAGTCCACCCGATCTCCCTTCATATCGACCCCATGCGCGCTTGCCTTTCACCCGAAATGTTTCATAAAGATGACAACGGACCGTTTTAAACACAAATTTTCCAAATCGAGCTAAAAAAATAGAGAGAGGGAATATGAAAACAATGATTACAGTAATCCTCAGCTTTGCCAGTGCCTCGGTGCTCGCCGACACAAGCATTAAAACCTCACAGATCGAACGATGGGGCTATGCTCAAGATCAATTAGTACTGTTCTCGCAGACGGGCGAAACGCTCAAGGTTACACCCAAATTGTGTTCGCTAGCAGCGGTTAATGAAATGTTGTCCTCAGGGATGAAGGTTGATATCGATATCCCAGCATCACGGATTCGTGCAAACGCACCGTTCTACCTTATCGATGCGACCGAAAACGGTGCAGCCAAATTGAAGTGCCGGATGGCAAGCGTCGACGTCTAAACAGCCTACTGCCTAAGCTCTCTCGTACGATAGCTAGAGCTGATCGCAAAAAACCCGCCACGGCGGGTTTTTTGTCTCTGTAACCTAAACACCCAACACCTGACCTGATGCGGCGGGTTACGGCCCTTGAATGCGCCTCGAATATCGGCGACCTTTCGTTCACTCTTGGTCGAAGAATTTTCACGACGATCCCGCGGGTTTTCAGCTCAGAGGCGGTGGCTGAAGCCTCCAAGGATGTGCACCCGCCCTATCAGGACTTCGTGCATTCCCATGAACCCTATCGCTCGTTACTCAAGGCCAACCCTTGTTTAGCTGTGCCGAAAAGCGAATAACTGACGTGGGGCGAAGCGCGATATTACGATACCGCGGTCGTGCGAAAACACCCTGACTGGCGGAACTGTACGGTTTTACGCCAACCCACATGAGACATGGATCTACTGCAACATGATTTCTACGACTGGAGTTCCTGTCTGATTCAAGAAGGCTTATCTCCAGCACAAACGGAGGCTATCCGTGCGAGCGTGGCCGAGCAATCTACGGCCGAAATATAGCTGGGCATCGCCTACTTGGCGGAAGCACAACACCATGTCTGGTCCCTGATGAATAAGGGCAAGGTCTTCGTGCAATGTATGAGTCACGAGCTCGATTGCATTCTAACCGGAGCCATTACCGGGCAGCTACTCGACGAAGCATCCGGATGCGGATGACAACACCTCAGTTACATAGCAAACATCGCCTATCCGGGCTGTCATCCTCAGGGCATGCATCAAGGTTAGAATCTCGCTGCCCCCTACCATTTTTTAGAGGCATCGGTGATTGTCAACACGGCCTACACCCTCCAAGAGATCAACGAGAATAACGGCGACACGCTAATCATCCCGAGCTCACACAAGATGTATTACGAGGGAGGTGGCACTTTTGGTGAGGCGGCCCACCCGATCAATCTCTAGCTCCAGCAGGCACCATCGGGTTAATGAACTGACAGGTGCGTTACGAAGGCTCCGTCGATCACGCGGATGAACTGAGTTACAACATTACGAACTCCCTAGTGCGGCCCTTGATTCGTCAGCGCGAGTCCTTTCACCTCACGATCAGACCAGACGTTCTTAAACGAGCCAGCGAGAACTTTTTTGGTGGCGCTGTAGCTTCCAAGCATCAGGAGCCGGAAGCACGGTTGAAGGCCATGGCTACCTTGGCAGTGGCAGTGGCAGGCGGGGCGATACCAATCGCGTACTGGTGCATGCACGACACGATTTTGATGCGGAAGCCTACCAGCGGTTTGGAAAGCTACGCCCGGGTGATTCACTGCAAAATCAATCATTGCCAAGCAAGACGCCCACGAAACCCCGCTT
>JAACDW010000110.1 GCA_009936775.1 Pseudomonadota bacterium | reverse complement strand
GATGCGCTGCAGTTTATTTCCTACTACCATCCAACAGATTTCATTCGCGCTATGCGCGGCGCGTGGGAGAAAGAGGAATCGCCTGCCGCCAAGGCAGCGCTTACCCAGGTGCTGGTGAACTCGCGAATGTGTGCGATCGGCAAGCGGCCGATCTGCCAAGATACGGGAATCGTCAACGTGCTGGTTTCAGTAGGCATGGACGTGCAGTGGGATGCGGATATGGCCTTTGAGGACATGATTAATGAGGGCGTACGCCGTGGTTATACCCACCCCGACAATGTGCTGCGTGGCTCTGTGCTCACGGACCCCAACGGCGCAAGAGCCAACACCAAGGACAATACACCAGCGGTAGTGCATACCAAGATTGTTGCTGGCGACAAGGTAGAAATCGAAGTGGCGGCGAAGGGTGGTGGTAGTGAGGCGAAGGCCAAATTCGCCATGCTCAACCCCTCTGACTCAGTAGTCGACTGGATTTTAAGCGTAGTGCCCACCATGGGTGCAGGCTGGTGCCCGCCGGGTATTTTAGGCGTCGGTATTGGCGGTACGCCTGAAAAAGCCATGCTGCTTGCTAAAGAGTCGTTAATGGAGCCGCTGAACATGCACGAGTTGCAGGCGAATGGCGCCAACGATGCAGCCGAAGCGCTGCGCATGGAGTTGTTTGACAAAGTGAATAGGCTGGGTATTGGCGCGCAGGGTTTGGGCGGACTGACCACGGTGTTGGATGTGAAGTTAAAAGAGTACCCAACCCATGCGGCAAATAAGCCGGTGGCGATCATTCCTAACTGCAGCGCGACGCGACATGTGCACTTTTGTCTCGACGGTAGCGGCCCCGCCCAGTTCACGCCGCCAGATCTTGCGGAATGGCCAGACATCGAATTTGAGTTGGGCGATGAAGTGAAACGGGTAAATCTCGATACCTTAACGCCAGCGGAAAGCCAAACATGGCAATCTGGCGACACGCTGCTGCTGTCCGGCAAGATGCTCACCGGCCGCGACGCGGCCCATAAAAAGCTGGTTGATATGATCGACAGGGGCGAAGAGCTGCCGGTGGATTTCTCTAACCGCGTCATTTACTACGTGGGCCCAGTGGATCCGGTACGTGAAGAGGTGGTTGGGCCAGCCGGTCCAACCACAGCCACCCGTATGGATAAATTCACCCGCACCATGCTGGAACAGACGGGCTTGCTAGGCATGATTGGCAAGGCAGAGCGAGGGCAAATTGCCATTAATGCCATTCGCGATAATAAAGCGGTATCTATGATCGCTGTGGGCGGGGCGGCCTATTTGGTCGCTAAGGCCATAACCAATTCCACCCTGCTCGCCTTCCCAGAATTAGGTATGGAAGCCATCTACGAGTTCGAGGTGAAAGACATGCCGGTTACCGTGAGCGTAGATGCCACGGGTGAGTCGGTGCATATAGAAGGCCCAAAGATTTGGTCAGCGAAAATCGCCGAGCGCATCCCAACGATAACGGCGTGAAACGAGTGAGCGGCTGGGCTTGAGGAGCCGCGCTGATTAGTTCATGGCGTCGAGATAACGCTCTGCATCAAGGGCGGCCATGCAGCCAAAGCCCGCACTGGTAATGGCTTGACGATAGATGTGGTCGGCTACATCGCCAGCGGCGAAAACGCCGGGAATATTGGTGGCGGTGGCGTTGCCGGCAGCACCGCTGGTGATTTGGATGTAGCCGCCTTGCATATCCACCTGATCCGCGAAAATCTGGGTATTCGGGGTATGACCAATGGCGATAAAGACTCCGGCCAAGGCAATGTCTTGCTGCGCGCCGTCATTTTCTCGAATGCGTATACCGGTAACGCCCATATCGTCGCCCAGCACTTCGCTGAGTTGATGGTTCCAAAGCGGTTTGATGTTCTCTTTTGCCAGCAGACGGTCCTGTAAAATTTTTTCCGCCCGCAGTTCGTCGCGTCGATGCACAAGGTAGACGGTGCTGGCGATATTAGACAGGTACAGGGCCTCCTCCACGGCGGTGTTGCCGCCGCCCACCACGGCGACGTCTTGGCCGCGATAGAAAAAGCCATCACAGGTGGCACAGGCGCTGACCCCCTTGCCCTTGAAAGCCTCCTCGCTGGGTAACCCCAAATATTGAGCCGAAGCCCCGGTGGCGATAATTAGCGCGTCGCAGGTATAAGTGCCTTGGTCGCCCACCAAGGTCAGGGGCAGGCCGTTTTGGTTAAGCGTTGTGGTATGAATGTGGTCGTTGATAATGCTCGCGTCGAAGCGTTCTACGTGTTCCGCCATCTGCAGCATAAGTTCTGGACCCTGCAGCTCTGCGTGGCCGCCGGGCCAGTTCTCTACTTCCGTTGTGGTGGTTAATTGACCGCCCACTTCAATGCCAGTGATAAGTACGGGTTGCAAATTAGCGCGGGCCGCGTAAAGGGCTGCGGTATACCCCGCTGGGCCGGAGCCAAGAACAATAAGGCGGTGGTGTTGGGTGTCGCTCATAATAAAGGGCCTTGTAATACAGCTAACTACGGTGGGGCAAAGGGCGCGGCAAAGTCCTCTATTCTAGTAGCATATGCCCATCGAACAACCGTTCGGCGGCATTTGTCTGAGTTTTTTGCAGGTCAGATCATGCCTTTCTTGCGCATGGCGCTGATTTCCGCGGCCGCATAACCGAGCTCGCCGAGTATCATGTCGGTGTGTTCGCCCAGCGTTGGCGTGCCCCCCTGAACCGCAGGGTTGCCGGGTTCGGCGACATGCGCCGCGCGCACAACCTTCAGTGATGTTTGTGGGTCCTCATGGTGCTGCAGTTCCGCAAAAACTCCGCGATGTGCCAGTTGCGGTTCTAAGGCAATTGTCGGCAGATCTTGGATAGCGGAAACCGGCACCCCGATTGCGTCAAGGGCTTGAAGCCAATGTTCGGTGGTGGCTGCAGCGACCCTTGGTGCCATAAGCTGATGCAGTTCGTCGCGTCGCGCCAGCCGCAAAGAGGGTTCGTTGAACTCGGCATAGAACTCGCCCAGCCCCAGTTCCGTAAGCAGTGCCTCGACCTGAGTCTCTTTCATGGCAATGATCTGCACATAGCCGTTGCTGCTGGCAAAGACATTGGAGGTCGGCTGCTTGGTTGGCGAGGCGTTGCCATTGAGCTGGGGCACATTGCCAGTGACCAAGTAGCCGGTCACCTGCGGCGCCTGCATGAACATGGCAGTGTCCAGCATAGAAACATCAATGCGCTGACCCTCGCCGGTGTTGGCGCGGCGCAGCAGGGCGGCGGTTATGGCAAAGGCCGCGTTCAGAGCGGTGCTCATATCGACGGCAAAATAACCCGACCGCACCGGTCCAGTTTCCGCGTGACCGCTAATGCTCATCATGCCGGAGTAAGCCTGAATCGCACCGTCAAAGGCTGGCAGGCCCGCGCGCGGACCGGTTTGGCCGAATCCGGAAATTGAGGCGTAGACAATATCTGGCTTAATGGCCCGCAGTGCTTCGTAACCAAAGCCAAGGCGCTCGATGGTGCCGGGCTTGAAGTTTTCAACCACCACGTCGCTCTGCGCCACCAGTTTTTGTATAACGGCCTTGGCGTCCGGATGCTTGAGGTCGACAGTCAGACTGCGTTTGCCCAAATTGGCGGATAAGAACGAAGGGGCCATTCCGTCGCTGCTTGATGACATCAAGCCGCGGGTCATATCGCCGCCCTGAGGCTGCTCAATTTTGATGACTTGCGCCCCCAGTTGGGCCAGCTGTTGAGTGGCAAAGGGGCCGGCCAGCACCTGGCTAAAATCCAGAATGCGAACGCCAGTCAGCGCTTGTTCAGACATGTTGTTTCCCTTTCCCTTTCCCTTT
>JAACDW010000109.1 GCA_009936775.1 Pseudomonadota bacterium | reverse complement strand
TGCTCGAACATTAAGAAAGTGTTGGTGGTGGGTGGAGCCGAAGCGCTGTTGCCGTCGCTGTTTGAGGATTACGCCTCAGCTTGCGAGGGTTTTTCAGCACAACCCATCGCTGCTGAGGCCTTGGGTACTTCGATGCTGTACTCGTCAGGTACTACGGGTCGGCCCAAGGGCATTATTCGGCCCTTACCGCCGCAGCCACCCGCAGAGCAGCTACCGATTTTCGACTTCCTTGGCGTTCTCTGGCGGTATCGTGAGGATATGGTCTATTTGTCGCCGGCAGCGCTTTATCACTCGGCACCTCAGGCAGCAGTAAACCTCACCATCCGTTACGGCGGCACGGTGGTCATTATGGAGCGCTTCGATCCGCTGGAGTACTTGGCTCTTATTGAGCGTTACCAGGTCAGTCATTCGCAACTCGTACCCACCATGTTCAGCCGCATGCTGAAACTGCCAGAGGAACAGCGCCGGGCGCACGATTTGTCGTCCTTGGAAATTGCTGTGCACGCTGCGGCACCGTGTCCGCAACTGGTAAAAGAACAAATGATCGATTGGTGGGGCCCGATCATCCACGAGTATTACGGCGCTACTGAGGGCCTGGGGTTTGCGGCCTGCGATACCGAGCAGTGGCTAGCCCACCCGGGTACGGTTGGCAAAATTGTGCTTGGCGAACTGGCGGTGCTGGACGATGACATGCAGCCGGTAGCGCAGGGCGAACCGGGGACCCTGTGGTTCAAAACTGCGACGGAATTTGAGTATCACAACGATCCTGAAAAGACCGCCGAATCAACTTCGGCGGATGGGGAAATGACGACGGTCGGCGATGTAGGGTATGTCGACGGCGATGGCTTCCTTTATCTGACCGATCGGAAAACGTTCATGATTATCTCCGGAGGGGTAAACATCTATCCTCAAGAATGCGAAGACCTGCTGATTACCCACCCCAAGGTGGAAGACGCGGCAGTTTTTGGCGTACCAAACACGGATTTAGGCGAAGAGGTAAAGGCGGTGATTCAAACGGTAGCAGGCGTTGCCGAGGATGACGCGCTCACCGTCGAGCTTCTGGCGTACCTAGCGGAACACCTGTCGCGGCAGAAAATACCACGATCAATTGACTACATTGATGCCATGCCTAGGTTGCCTACAGGCAAACTGTATAAGCGGGTACTGCGCGATCAATACTGGGGCGACGGCCAATCGCGGATCGTTTAGGTGGCTTTAAAACCGACGCTACGCGCCGGGCCAATTGCGGTTGGGGTGCCGACTATTTATTGTAGTCTGCGCCAATTTTCCAAGACGTTTCTAAGTTAATCAGTGCCTTGGCGCGGCCCTCTAGGATTAGGGGCTCGTATTCTACCCGCGATACGAGTTTGTTGAGCATCGCACGATGCTCAATCTTGGTCTTTTTGCCGGTAACGCCCTTCGGTTCGCCTTCCAGATATTCACCGTCCAATACTGTGGTCACGCCATCAGCGGATACTCGATACCTGTAGCGGTAGTTCATGTTGTAGCCCTCGCCGAACGCTAGCCGCTTAACTTTCTTCGGCAAACAGTAGGTGTTACGACATAGGGTCTCGCGCTCTTCATAGCCTGCGGGCCAGATCCGCATGGCGCATTCGTCCTCAATGCAGGCAAGGCACAACTTGGCAAAACGCTCTCTGTTTGCCTGCGCTATTTTCAATCCGCTGCGGGTTAGTGGCTTAATCTCGCAGGCGAACGAAGGTAGGTCAGCGGGAAAAGTTTGGGCTGCTGTGGCGGCCTGAGCTGTGAGTAAACCCAATGCAAGGGCGATCCAACGCCCTATTGACTGTAAGCGTAATGTCCTGTCGAGTTTGATATTCATCGCCACTCCGTCTTTCGAAAAGTGTTAGTGGTCACGAATGTTAATCGTCAAAAAGTAAGCTAAACAAGTCTTGTTGGCGCGCAACTGCTTGTTTTGTAGACTCCATCAGGTGCCAGGCCTAATGGCTTCCGCCGCAGACTGCCCAGCGCGCCAGCGATGGGTTGTCGAGATCATCAACCGAGCACAATGCGCTGCTCTTTTAGGTTTTCAATTTGTGCTTGGGTGTAAGCCAGCTCGCCTAAAATTTCCTCGGAATGTTCACCAAGCGTTGGAGTGTGGGCGTAAACATTGCTCGGGGTTTGCGAAAATTGCGCCGCCGGTCGGGGAGTGCGGACCAGCCCTGCCGTAGGATGCTGGTAAGTCAGCAGGGCGCCCATGGCGCGCACCTGAGGATCTTCTACTACCTCCGCGCGACTGTTGATGCGGGAATAGGGCACATCCTCCAACTCAAAACGCTCGCACAGTTCGTCAGTGGTGAACTTTGGATAGGCAGCATCCATAAGAGCGCGCGATTGGGTGCGGTACTGCAACCGTGCCGCAGCCGTTTGGAAGCGGAGGTCGTCAAGTAACTCAGGTAACTCCAGCGCGCGGAAGACGCCAAAAAATTCCGCCTCCTGAACCGGCATGCTGGCTATCCAGCCGTCCTTGGTGGCGTGTAAAAATATCGAATGGTCGAGAGGTGCAACCGGTTCGACGTCGTCGGCCATAAACGTAAAGTTATTCATCGTGTCGGGCCAAAGAAAAGACAGCGCTGCGTCGAGCATGGAAATATCCACCCGTTGCCCTTGGCCAGTTCGCTCAGCGCGAAACAGTGCGGCAACAATGGCCTCGGCGGCGGTCAGGGACGTTACCTTGTCGCAAACAAGGCTGTTGACCATCTCCGGGGTGCCATCGACACGCAGGGCGGTGAAGCCCGATATGGCCTGAATCACAGCATCGTAAACGCGCCGATTGGCGTACGGGCCTACTGCGCCGACGCCGTTAATTGAGGCATAAACAAGTTTTGGCTGTTGTTGTCGAAAGGAGTCATAACCTAGGCCAAGTCGGTCCATGACGCCGGGACGAAAATTTTCTAAAACGACGTCTGCGGAGGCGATCAGTTTGCGTGCTACCTGCTTGCCTTCAGAGGTTTGCAGATCAACACAAAGGGCGCGCTTGTTTCGATTCATGCTGGTGAAAGCGCTGGCCATCCCACTGCTTTGCGGAAAGCCTTTGCGCATGAGATCACCGCTAAAACCCTCGACCTTTATCACTTGTGCACCTTGGTCAGCCAGTATTGCGCCAGCGATAGGGCCAGAAAATACCGCCGAGAAGTCTGCGACGCGCACGCCTTGAAGTGGTCCGGTAGGTGGCTTGCCCAGTTCAACTTGCTGCTCCATGTTGCCATTTCTCCCCAAAAAACTCACAGTCTCGGTCGTTTCACACAACACAGTAGAGCACGAATCATCCGCTAAGAAGTGCTTTTCAAGAGGCAAAGGAAGCGATTATGGTATTTGCGAGGGCTTTCTCACAGAACCAAGAATTGCAACAGACAGAGCATGACTCGAAGGAGGGTAACTGTGTCCTATACGCATCCTGAATTTCTCATCAGTGTGGATGAACTGGCACAGCGGCTGGATGACCCGGATATCCGAATCTTTGATACGTCCGTGCTGCTGCACGCGAGCGAGCAAGGCTATACCTCGGAGCCGGGCAGAGAACGGTATCTGCAAGAGCATATTCCCGGCGCAGGATTTATTGACCTGTCTACCGATTGGTCTGATACCGAGTCTGGCTTCAACAATACGCTGCCCAGTATCACCGCGCTGGCCGCGGCAATTGGTAACGATGGCATCAACAACGAGCACTGCGTTGTACTTTACGCATCGAGCCACCTGATGTGGGCGACCAGAGCCTGGTGGCTGCTACGCTATGCCGGGCACAAAAATATCAAGGTACTCAACGGCAATCTAGGTGCTTGGATAGCCGCAGGATTGCCGACCAATAGCGGCGCAGAAAGCTATCCAGCAACAGCCTTCGTTGCAACGGCCAACTCAGACATTTTGGTCGGCACCCAAGAGATGGTCGCTGCGATGCAGGCGTCTGTCTGCACAGTCAATGCACTGTCACCTGCTCAATACGAAGGCACTGGTGACTTCCATTACGGGCGTCGAGGTCACATTCCGGGTAGCCGCTCACTTTACTTTGCGCATGTTTTGCGCGATGAATTTTTTCTGTCTGCGGACGAACTGACAGAAGTCTTAGATTCTCAGGGTTTGCTCCGCGCCCCGCGTGCATTGATCTACTGTGGCGGCGGTATTGCCGCGACCCTCGACGGTTTCGCTTGTGCGCTCATGGGGCAGCAAAATGTCGGGGTTTACGACGGCTCCATGTCGGAATGGGTGGCGGACCAAAGCCTGCCGTTAACCCTAGGTTCGCAGCCCTAGGGATGAAATTAGCGGCGGCAAGGCGTCTATGAGCGCTCGCTTGCGCCTTTCCTGGGCCCAACTGTACAAGCAATTGTTGTCGCAGATGGGCTGGATTGTCCGCCGTTTTATCGAGCACGATTGCCTGACCATTGCCGGCTCGCTGACCTTTACCTCGCTGCTGGCCCTCGTGCCGGTAATGACCATGGTCTATCTGGGTTTGGCTTTTTTACCCGAGTACGCGGCCTTGGCGGAGCAGGTTGAGAGCTTTGTTTTTCGCAATTTCGTGCCCAGCAGTTCCATGATAGTGCAGGAAAAGTTAAATCAATTCGCCAGCCGCGCAGAGGGCCTCACCTCATTGGGGTTGCTGGGTCTTGCCGTTACAACGCTGCTACTACTGATCAGTATTGAACGCCAATTCAACGCAATTTGGCAGGTATCCATGCCTGCTTGGCGATTGCCCCGCTTGCTGGCCTATGCTGGGTTGCTGGTTTTTGGCCCCGCCCTGGTGCTTACAGCGCTCTGGGTAACGACCTATGTACTGTCTTTGCCTTTTTTGGCGCAAGTAGATGTCGTCGGTGTGGCCCCCTTGGTGCTGGAGCAACTGCCGACGCTGTGTTTGCTGCTGATTTTGGGCGCGCTTTACAAGTTTGTCCCCAACGCCCAAGTATCCGCGCGTCATGCGGCGCTTGGCGGTATCGCAACCGCAGCGGTGTTTAAACTCGCTTTCGCCCTGTGCGCCTGGGTGTCGCAATACATGGTTTACGACGCGATCTATGGCGCGCTGGCAGCGCTACCGGCTTTTTTACTCTGGCTGTTCTTGGTCTGGCTTATCGTGCTGCTTGGCGCAGTGCTGGTTTGTTCATGCGGAGCGGTAAAGGCCGAACAGGCCCCCCAAATAGGGTGATTCGAGCGCCCAAATCGCGCACTCTTGCTGTCGCTTAGGTCGACAGTTGGCCATATCAGGGTATCCGCACTGAAAAACTCGGGTTCTTTTTTGTTTACGTGAATGACAACTAATAGTTAACATTCGCAGTGTCGAGACGTTAGCGTTTGTCTGCGAGACGAGTGATGCGCACGAGAGCAAAGAACAACAATTCCTAGAGCGAGTCCATGAGAGAAAAAATGATAACGAGAGCGTTTGCCGCTCTCTCCTTTGTCCTGCTAAGCGCCAGCACTTATATGGTGTCTGCTGCTGAAAGCTATACTGGCCAGGTTGCTGGCGTAGGCAACGTAGAAGTAGAACTGCTATCCAAGGGCGCGCCGGTGTTTCCCCGTAGAGCTAAATCCTACGGCGTGAGCGGATCCGTGCTGGTGCGGTTTTCTGTAGATGTGGAAGGCAATGCAGTTGGTGCGGTGATTGTGGAATCCAAGCCTCGGCGCATGTTCGACCGTTCGGCAATGCGCTACATGCAGACGCTGAAATTCAAGCCATATGTCGTGGATGGAAACGCGACGGAGGTCAAAGACCTGCAGATGACGGTGGCTTATAGGCTAGAAAGTTAGAGTCCCTGAAGATTTAAAGAGTACGATGACTCACTGACACAAGAAC
>JAACDW010000108.1 GCA_009936775.1 Pseudomonadota bacterium | reverse complement strand
CAGCGCACCCGCAGACCCCCAAGTGCCGGGCGCCGGACGTAAAAACCCTAGGCCCCCTGCGGTTAGCCAAAATACTGCAGGCTGAAAAAACAGTTTTGGTGTCAGCATGCTGTTATCTCCTTGGCCTGTGGCCGCCCTGTGGTCACAATGCTATGACAGCCCGCGCCGAGCATTGGCCGAGAGTTAGCTCAGCCGGCAAAATGATCAAAACCCTTTGGCGCTATCGCCTCTCCGTCCAAGCGCAGGCCAGGCTCAGCAGTGAGCCTACCGATACACCAAGCCGCGGACAGCGGCTCGGCGCTGGCCAGCAGTAGCTCGTAGTCGTCGCCGCCAAATAGCGCATCTTGCAGCAGCGCCCCTTCGGCTACGGGTATGGCCGCTGACTGCAGATCGGCACCGCAGCCGCTGGCCTGACACAAATGCCCAAGGTCCTGTGCGAGGCCGTCAGATATGTCGATACCCGCTGTGGCGGCTACCTGCAGCTCGTGTAAGTCAGTGCGCGCCCGGGGTCGGTAATAGGCTTGCTGCAGTGGGGTCAGCGCAGCCATGTTCACGGGCAGCATGCGTTCTGTGCGCACACAGGCGCCAGCGGCGCCAAGCGGCCCAGTGACATACAGGCTCTGTCCGGCTGCTGCGCCGGAGCGCAGCAGGGCGACACCAGCATCCACCTCACCGTGCACGCTAACGGCTATATTGAGCGGCCCCTTGGCGAGATTACCACCGCAAACATAGACACCTAAGCGGCGGGCCGCGTCTGCCATGCCACTCGCCAGTTCGATCACCCAATCACGATTGTGTGTTTGACTTTGATTTAGCCCTTGCGGCGATACACCAACGGCCAGCGAAACCAGACAATAGCGCGGTAGCGCCGCCATGGCGGCTAGATCCGAGAACGATACCATTAGCGCCCGATAACCAATTAGTCGCGCCGGCGCTGCGGCCGGAAAGTGCACATCAGCGAGCAGAGTATCAATGGATGCAACCTGCTGTAGCCCAGGAGTTGGCCTAATAATCGCCGCATCGTCGCCGGGCCCGACGCTTATCCACTCGCCCATGGCGCGGTCTGCTAGCCCCTCAACAATGGCATCGATTAGGGCAAACTCGTCCTGCATTGGCGTCAGTTCCCCTGATGGGCAGCCACTTCGATGCTGCGTACGTCTTGGGCGAGGCGGTCGAGTACGCCATTCACGTACTTATGTGCATCCTGTGCGCCGAAGGTTTTGGTCAGTTCGACGTATTCGTTAATCACTACCGAATAGGGCACATCGCTACGGTGGTTAAGCTCCGTCGCCGCTAAGCGCAAAATGCCCCGCTCTACCACATCGAGCTGCTCCCCAGACCGATCCAGTAAGGGTGCTAGCTGAGCGTCTAGCTCAGCGACATGGCGCACCATCAGCGCTAACACATCGGCAAAAAAATCCGCATCGGCTTTATCCAGCGCCTGTTCGCCGAACTCGCGGCGCAGCTGCAGCACTGCGGTTTCATTGACCTGCCATTGATAGGCAGCCTGAGTCAGCGCACGGCGCGCCTTACGGCGCGCCCACATATTGGTTTTATTTTTTGGCGCTGAAGATTGTTCTGACATGGTATTCCTAAAGGCTAAGGGCGAATCGGCTTAAGATACAGCAGGCGCGAGGCGCAGCCAGACATCTTCACCGGCCCGGGTTTGTTCTAACAGGTTAGCCGAATGGGCTGCAGCCAGCTTGGTAAGGGCGAAGTCTGCCACTGACAGACTCGCACTGCCCAACACCTTGGGCGCGATAAAGCAGTGCCATTCGTCCCAAAGCGGTACGCTAGAATTGGCCTGTAAAAAACTGCCCAGTATTTTCGGGCCCGCCTCGACTAACACATTGTTGCAGCCGCGTTCGGCCAAGGCTTGCAGCAGGCTGGCAACATCCCGCGGCCCATTGGCTAGAGCCAAATACTCCACAGGCCCCGGCGTCGGCTCAGCGTATTTGGCGTTGGCATCGAGACCGTGCACAACGAGGGTATTAGCGGTAAATATTTGGCTTTGTGGAGGTGCCCGCAAAGTGCTGTCCAGCACCACCCGCAGCGGCTGAACTAAATTGCCTTCGACCAGCGCAGCAGCGCGCACATTAAGTTGGGGATTATCGGCAATGACCGTACCCGCACCGGTAATAACCGCATCACTTTGTGCCCGTAGCTGTTGCACCACCGCGCGCGCCTCTTGGCCGGTAATCCATTGACTTTCCCCTGAGGCAAGCGCCACGGCCCCATCCAAACTGCTCGCAGACTTGAGCACCACACGGGGGCGCTGCCGCAGAATTCTGGAGACAAATCCAGCAATCATGGCCCGGGCCTCGGGCCGATCTAAAGTGCGCACATCGATACCAGCTTGGCGCAGCATGGCAGCCCCCTTGCCCGCCACCTGCGGATGTGGGTCTTCGGCACCAATAACAACTCTTGCAACGCCTGCATCCACGAGTGTCTGAGCGCAGGCTGGCGTGCGTCCCACAAAGGCACAGGGCTCCAGACTTACATATACCGTGGCTCCCGCAATATCACCGCCAGCATCGGCAATGGCGTTTACTTCGGCGTGACCTTGGCCAGCAATGCGGTGGTAGCCACGGCCTAGCACTACGCCGTCGCGGACGATAATGCAGCCCACCGGTGGATTCGGCGCACAGCTATTGCGACCCTTGGCTGCCAGCTCAAGGGTGGCCTGCACGAACAATGTATCGGAGCGTAAATCCATAACGGGCGCGCCTTTAGCTGTTACCCGTGTTGCGGCCGCTGGCAAGTTTGTTGATTTCTGCAGCGAACTCGCTGATGTCTTGAAAATCGCGGTAAACGGAAGCGAAGCGCACATAGGCCACTGGATCCAGCGCCCGCAGCTCAGTCATAACCGCCTCCCCCACCTGCAGGGCGGGCAGCTCTCGCTCGCCGGTTGAGCGTAACTTGTGCTTGATATGGTTTACCGAGGTTTCAATTTGATCGACGCTTACCGGCCGCTTTTCCAAGGCCTTGGACAGGCCATAGCGCAGCTTCTCCTCGTCGAAGGGTTCGCGCCTGCCATCGCGCTTGATCAGATGCGGCATAACAAGTTCTGCCGTTTCAAATGTTGTAAAACGCTCGCCGCAGCTGATGCATTCACGGCGTCGACGCACCGCGTCGCCCTCGGCTACCAGCCGAGAATCGATAACCTTAGTGTCGAGATCGCTGCAAAAAGGACAGTGCATTTAAAGGGCTCCGTGGCGGCAAGCGCGAGGCCTGCGCAGCCAAAACGTTCAAGCCCCCTTAGGATACACCGGGAAGCGCGCGCAAAGCTCCACTACCTTTGCCTTGACTGCTTTGTTGGTTTCCGCGTTTTCGATGTCATCGAGGATATCAGCAATCCAACCTGCCAACTGCATGCACTCGGCTTCCTTGAATCCGCGGCGGGTTACCGCAGGCGAACCAATGCGAATGCCGCTGGTGACAAAGGGCGAGCGGGGGTCGTTAGGCACCGCATTTTTGTTCACGGTGATGTTTGCCGCGCCCAAGGCCGCGTCTGCCGCCTTGCCCGTGATGTCTTTATCGACCAGATCGAGTAGCAACAAATGGTTGTCCGTGCCGCCGGAAACGATGGCGTAACCGCGCTCCATCAGTCCCTTGGCAATGGCCCGAGCATTGGCCAAGGTCTGTACTTGGTAATCTTTACACTGCGGGGTCATGGCTTCTTTGAAGGCCACAGCCTTGGCCGCAATCACATGCATCAGTGGGCCGCCCTGACTGCCGGGAAAGAGCGCAGAGTTCAGCTTCTTTTCCACCTCGGGGTTTGAGCGGGCCAAGATAATACCGCCGCGTGGGCCGCAGAGGGTCTTATGGGTTGTCGAGGTGACAACATCGGCATGGGGCAGAGGGTTAGGATATTCGCCTGCCGCGACCAAGCCTGCGACGTGGGCCATGTCGACCAATAGGTAGGCGCCTACGGAATCGGCGATTGCGCGGAATTTTTGCCAATCAAGTCGACGCGAGTAAGCCGAAAAACCGGCCACGATCATTTTCGGTTGATGTTCTTGGGCCAGCCGGGCGATATCCTCATAGTCGACCTCGCCGGTTTCGACGTTGATACCGTATTGCACTGGGTTATATAGCTTGCCGGAAAAATTCACAGACGCGCCGTGGGTTAGGTGTCCACCGTCGGCCAGGCTCATGCCCAGTACGGTGTCACCGCCTTCCAGCAAGGCCAGATAAACCGCCGCATTGGCCTGTGAACCCGAGTGGGGCTGCACATTGGCGTAGTCTGCGCCGAACAGAGTTTTGGCGCGCTCTATCGCCAATACCTCAGCCTTGTCCACGTGTTCACAGCCACCGTAATAGCGCTTGCCCGGATAGCCTTCTGCATATTTGTTGGTTAGCACGCTGCCCTGAGCTTCCATGCAGCGGGGGCTGGCGTAGTTTTCAGACGCTATAAGTTCGATATGTTCTTCTTGGCGTCGCGTCTCAGCATTAATGACCTCGGCCAGCTCCGCATCGAATTCAGCGATGGTTTCGTTTCCTACAAACATGCGGCATCTTTCCTGTCTCGACTGGGCCCGCGCCCGAAGGCGCAAGTATAAACCAAGTCAACAATGCCGTGACCTGAAAGAACTGCGACTTTTACGACAACCTGCTTCATCTGCCATTGCATACCCGGTTAATCGTTGCGCTCGATGCCGCCGCCAAGTTGTTCATTATGCAAACAAAGACAAGTGTGGCGTCGCTGGCGCAGCCCCGTATACTTCGCGCTTTTATTCTTCAGGAGCCTTCATGGCGCAGTACGTTTACACCATGCAGGGGGTGACCAAGGTCGTTCCGCCCCAGCGAACCATTCTGCAAAACATCAATCTGTCGTTTTTCCCCGGCGCAAAAATTGGCGTGCTGGGCCTCAATGGCTCAGGCAAATCGAGCCTGCTGCGCATTATGGCCGGCCAAGACACCGAGATAGACGGTGAGGCCCGGGCGCAGAAAGACATCCGCGTTGGCTATCTGCCGCAGGAGCCGGCCTTGGACGACGCCCTCGATGTGCGTGGCAATGTGGAACTTGGCGTGGCGGAAATTATGTCTGTGCTCAACGAGTACAACGACATTTCGGAGCGCTTTGCCGAGCCAATGGACGACGACGAAATGACCAGACTGTTGGAGCGTCAGGGCGATTTGGCCACCCAAATTGATGCGGTAGACGGTTGGGAAATTGATCGTACCTTGGATATCGCTGCGGACGCCCTGCGCCTACCAACTTGGGAGACCCCGGTTGTCAGCCTTTCCGGGGGGGAGCGCCGACGCGTGGCGCTTTGCGCCCTACTGCTGTCCAAGCCCGACATGCTGCTGCTGGACGAACCGACCAACCACTTGGACGCAGAAAGTGTGTCTTGGTTAGAGCGCTTCTTAGACGAATACCCCGGTACTGTGGTGGCAGTTACCCACGACCGTTATTTCTTGGATAACGTCGCCAGCTGGATTTTGGAGTTGGACCGGGGGCGCGGCCTGCCCTATGAGGGCAATTACTCCACTTGGCTGGAGGCCAAGGAGAAACGCCTTGAGCAGGAAGCGTCAACCGACGAAGCCCGCCAGCGCACGATTAAGTCAGAACTGGAATGGGTGCGTTCCAATCCAAAGGCGCGGCAAGCCAAAAGTAAGTCGCGCATGGCGCGCTTTGATGAACTGGTCGCCGAAGAAAGTGAAGTGCGTCGTGAGACCACGGAGCTGTTCATTCCAACGGGCGAACGGTTGGGCGAAAAGGTTATTGAGATAAATAATCTGCGTAAGGGCTTTGGCGACCGGCTGTTGATCGACGATTTCAGCGCCATTATTCCGCGCGGTGCCATCGTCGGCATCATTGGCGGCAACGGAGCGGGCAAGTCCACTTTCTTTAAAATGCTCACCGGCCAGGAGACGCCTGACAGTGGCACCATCGACAAGGGTTCCACCGTCGATCTTGCCTATGTTGACCAAAGCCGCGACGCCCTCGCCGACGACAAAACGGTATGGGAAGAAGTCTCTGAAGGCCTCGACATCATGCGCATTGGCAAGCACGAAATAGCCAGTCGCCAGTACTGTGGCCGCTTCAACTTTAAGGGCACAGACCAGCAAAAGTTTGTCGGCCCGTTGTCTGGTGGTGAGCGCAACCGCGTGCACCTAGCCAAGCTACTGCGGCGCGGAGCTAATGTGCTGCTGTTAGACGAACCTACCAATGACCTCGACGTGGAAACCTTGCGGGCATTGGAGGAGGCGCTGCTTAGCTATGCTGGCACCGCCTTGGTGATCTCTCACGACCGCTGGTTCCTTGATCGCATCGCTACTCATATCATCGCCTTTACTGGCGACAGCGATGTGACCTTTTTTGAGGGCAACTACACCGAGTACGAAGCCGACCGGAAGAAGCGTTTGGGCGATGCCCAGCCGACGCGAGTGCAGTACAAACCCCTTCACCGTTAGCAGCGGCGGTTGATTCGAGAATTACAAGGACTGCAGCACCTCAAGGGCAGCGGCCAGTGTTTTCACGCCATGCACCTGCATCTTACCGACCGTCTCCTTGGGGCGGTTGGCGAAGGGCACAATGGCGTACTTAAAGCCATGTTTTGCGGCCTCGCGCAGTCTTTCCTGACCATTGGCAACGGGCCGTAGCTCGCCGGTTAGGCCCAACTCACCAAAGACAATCAGCTCACGCGATAGCACCCGGTCACGAAATGAACCCAGCACCGCCAGCAGCAGGGCCAGATCCGCTCCGGTTTCGGTAATGCGCACACCGCCTACCACGTTGGCGAAGACATCCTGATCACTCAGCGCAATACCGCAGTGCCGGTGCAAGACCGCTAGATGCATGGCCAAACGCTGTTGGTCCAGGCCCACGGCCACGCGCTTGGGATGCCCACCGGCCACATCGTCGACTAAGGCCTGCAGCTCGACCAACAGCGGTCGGGTGCCCTCCCAAGTGACGGTCGCAATGCTGCCCGGCGAGTCTACATCGCCGCGCTGCAGAAAAATCGCTGAAGGGTTGGCCACCTCTTTCATCCCGAGATCGGTCATGGCAAAAATGCCCAGTTCATTGACTGCGCCAAAGCGATTCTTGTGTCCGCGCAGCGTGCGGTAACGGCTGCCAGCAGGGCTGTCGAGCATCATGAAACAGTCGATCATATGCTCTAGGACCTTGGGACCCGCGATGCCACCTTCCTTGGTGATATGGCCCACTAAGACGATGACGATGTCATGCTGTTTCGCTAGACGGGTAAAAAATGACGCGGTTTCACGCACCTGTGTTACCGAACCCGGGGTGGAATCCACCGATTCCATTTGCATTACTTGAATGGCATCTAGCACAACAATTTTCGGTTGCTGGCTTTCCACCAGTTTGGCTATCACCTCGGCACGGGTTTCTGCCGCCACGCTGAGGCCATCCAAGGGCAGCTGTAAACGCTGGGCACGCAGCGCAAGCTGCTGTAGCGATTCCTCGCCGGTGACATAGAGCACCCCTTGATGCTGGGCGAGGGCCGTAGCGGCTTGTAGCAGCAGCGTACTTTTACCTGCGCCTGGGTCACCGCCGATCAGTACCACCGAGCCGGGCACAAAGCCGCCACCAAGCACGCGGTCCAATTCAGTGAAGCCGGTACCAATGCGTTCCGCTTCCACCGCTTGGATATCACCAAGCTTGCGCACCTCGGCGCTAACGCCAGCGTAACCAACTGCCGCTGACGCCACTGGTGTGATGTTGACTCGACTGAGGGTATTCCAAGCGTTGCAGGTGCCACACTGGCCCTGCCACTTGCTGTGTTCTGCGCCGCATTCGTCGCAAACGTAAGCGGATTTGGTTTTTGCTTTCGCCATTAACTGTCGATGATCGGGTTAGTGCATGTAGTCGTTGTACATTTCATGGGCCAAGTCTTCGAACTTGGTGAGATTGCCCGTGAACTTCAAACGCACTCTGCCGATAGGGCCATTACGCTGCTTGCCAATAATGATTTCAGCGATGCCGAGATCTTCGGTGTTTTCGTTATAAACCTCGTCCCGGTAGATGAATAAGATCACATCCGCGTCTTGCTCGATGGCTCCTGACTCGCGCAGGTCGCTGTTCATGGGGCGCTTGTCTGGACGCGATTCCAACTGACGATTGAGCTGGGAAAGCGCCACCACCGGACATTTCATTTCTTTTGCTAGCGCCTTCAGCGAGCGGGATATTTCGGAAATTTCCGTGGCGCGATTCTCGCTGTCCTTGGCGGTACGCATCAGCTGCAGGTAATCGACCATTACCATGTCGAGACCGCCGGTTTCTCGGGCCACCCGACGCGCTCTGGAGCGTACCTCACCGGGGGTCAATGCGGCGGTATCGTCGATGTAGAGTTTCTTATCTTTCAACTGGCTCACCGCGCTGGCAAAACGGTCCCAGTCCTCGTCTTTGAGGTCACCCGTGCGCAGCCGGGTCTGGTCGATCCGGCCGAGGCTAGACAGCATACGCATAACAATTTGATCTGCAGGCATCTCCATGCTGAAGACCAGTACCGAGCCCCCAGTCATCACCGCATGTTCCACCATGTTCACCGCGAAAGCGGTTTTGCCCATGGACGGCCGAGCCGCCACGATAACCAAGTCCGAGCCCTGCCAGCCAGTTGTCATTCGGTCTAGATCGGTAAAGCCAGAGGCAAGTCCGGTGAGTGCCCCCTTGGAGCCGTGCAAACACTCAACTTTCTCAACCGCTTTAATCAGCAGCGGGGCCACTTTTTCCGGGCCGCTGTCTTTCAGTCGGTTTTCGGCAATTTGAAATACCGACTGCTCCGCCAGTTCGAGCAAGGTGTCGGTATCGCGGCCATCTGGTGAGAAGGCCGAATCAGCAATTTGATTGGCCGCGCCAATTAACTGGCGCAGTACCGAGCGCTCGCGCACAATTTTGCCGTAAGCCAACACATTGCTCGCCCCTGGCGTGCTGTCCGCTAACTCGGCTAAGTAGCTGATACCTCCGGCCTTGTCTAACAGGCCCTTGGAAGAAAGCCGTTCCGACACGGTGACCGCATCCAACGGTGCATCGTCCGAGGCCAGCTCATTCATGGCGTCAAAAATGATTTGGTGCTGGGTACGATAGAAATCCGTGGCGGCAACAATTTCGATGAGATCGAACCATGCCTGATCATCCAGCATCAGACCGCCCAATACAGACTGTTCTGCCTCTAGCGAATGAGGAGGTACTTTCAGCGCGCTGACTGGATTGCTGTCGGAGGCGTATTCAGACATATCGGTGGATGTTCAAATTGGCTGTATCTCGAGGGCTTGGAAGATTCCTATTATCCCGGGGCATTTGCAAGGACTAGACAAGCGCTTGGCAGCGGCGCATCACAATCTACCCATTCTACCCGGTGCTGCAGCTTCTAGCGGCGAAAAAAAAGCGGGCTGGTACCCGCTTTTTCTCTCTAGGCTGTCGGCCTATTTTTCCGACCGGCTATGTTGCCAACCGCCTATTTTACCAACCGCCTATGTCTCGACATGCACGTGTTCGCGCACCTTGCTATCTGCTTGGTCGGATTAAGCTTCGACCACGGCTACTTTGATATTCACCGTTACATCTGAGTGCAGCTGCAGCGCGATGTCGAATTCTCCCAGTGCGCGGATGGCGCCTTCGGGCATGCGCACTTCGCTGCGCTCAACCTGATGGCCTTCAGCAACCAAGGCATCTGCAATGTTCTGGGTCCCGACGGAACCGTACAGCCGACCTTCTTCGCCAGCCTTCATCATGATTGTGACGATATGGTCCTGCAGTTTTTCGGCGCGACCTTGGGCCTCACCCAAACGCTCGTTGGCGCTCTTTTCGAGCTCCGCCCGACGGCCTTCAAATATTTCGCGATTCGCTGCACTAGCCTGCACAGCCTTTTGCTGCGGAATTAGAAAGTTGCGCGCGAAACCCGGCTTAACCGACACTTCGTCGCCCAAATCACCGAGGTTATTCAGGCGCTCTAGTAAAATTACATTCATGGTCGTTGCTCTACCCGCTATTTATGTTGGTCGGTGTAGGGGATCAGCGCCAAATAGCGTGCCCGCTATACCTGCTTGGCGAGATTGCGCTGAAACCGCGCCGACGCACCCGTGATGCGGCTTGGTACGATCTTGCCGGTTTCACCAATAAACTGGCGTAACGAGTCGAGGTTCTTGTAGTCGACCTCTAAATCTTTGAATTGAACCTGTGGTCTTCTGCCGCCTCTCATTATGCGTTCTCCTCAGTGTTTTCTTCAGTTGTGTGGACTGCATCAGCTGGGGCTTCTGCGCTCGCAGCCTCTGCCGTTGGAGCCTCGGGCGCGGCAGCGCGTGAGGCGGAATCTTCTTGTCGACGACGGTCACGCTCGCGGTCTTTTTCCTTTTCACGTAGCTCTTCTTCATAGAGCTTCGAGTTACCGGTTTCGGCTGCATCGCGGCGAATAATCATGTTGCGAATCACCGCATCATTAAAGCGGAATGCGCTTTCCAGTTCTTCAATGCTTTCTTGACCCACTTCAACATTCATCAGAATGTAGTGCGCTTTGTGGATTTTTGCGATGGGGTAAGCGAGCTGACGTCGGCCCCAATCTTCGGTGCGGTGAACGACACCATTACCGCGCTCGATAACGCCTTGGTAGCGTTCGATCATACCGGGCACCTGATCGCTCTGATCTGGGTGCACCAAGAAAACTATTTCATAGTGTCGCATTGCGCTTCCTTATGGTTAATGCCCCCAGCGTGCTGTGCAGAACTGTGGAGCAAGGATATGTGACGGGCGAGCCCGTTCCGCTTTGTTTAGCAGACGCGCATTCTAGGGTTCTATGTTGACCGGCGCAAGGGTGATCTCGGTCGCTGGGTCAGGAAGGTTTATGCCTTTGCCGCACCGCCTCGTACAGCAAAATACCCGTCGCCACACTCACATTGAGGCTCTCAACCTTGCCGAGCATGGGAATGCTCACCAGCTTGTAGCATAGACTGCGGGTGAGCCGTCGCAGGCCCGAGCCCTCACTGCCCATCACGACAGCGGTGGCACCGCTACCATCAAGGGCCTGCCAAACATCATCGCCCTGGGCATCGGCGCCAAACAGCCATACCCCCTGATCGCGCAGCCATGTAAGGGTGCGGGCAAGATTGGTCACCTGCACGATAAAAAGGTCTTCGGCGCCGCCTTGAGCGGTTTTCAACGCCACTGCGCTGAGCGGTGCGCTGTTGCGCTTGGGCATGATGACCACATCGACACTGGCGGCGTTGGCAGTACGCAGACAGGCCCCTAAGTTGCGCGGGTCGGTGATGCTGTCCAGTACCAAAATCAACGGCGCTGGCCCCAGCTCAGACCAGCGCGCCTGCAGCTCTTTTTCGTCAGCCAGGGTTCTGCTGTGGCACTCCAACAGCACGCCTTGGTGCGCGCCTTCCAGCGCCTTACGTTTAAACCAAGCGTCTGCTACTACCTGGTAGCGCACGCCAACCTGCCGGGCCATGCCGATTAGCTCGTTGTAGCGCGCATCCCTGCGGCCCTGCATCAAATACAGTGCACGCGCCAGATCCGGTTGATCGCGCAAGGCTGCCCGCACGGCCTGAATGCCGATAATCTCATCCATCGCTTTTGCTCTTGCGCCGTTTCACCGCTTTTGGCGTGGTTTGCTTCTTTTTCTTCTGGGCCTTTTGCTGCGGCTTTTCTTGCGCCTGCGAGTTGCCCGTTTTGCCTAACTTATTCGCCTTGCCTGACTTGCCAGTTTTACCAGACTGAGGCTTGCTGTTTTTCGACGCGGGTTTTTGCCTGCCGCTGCCAGCAACTAGCTGCAGTTCGATTTTACCCTGTGGCGGCTCCACATTTGCTACCGTTACCATGACCGCCTCACCCAAGGTAAAGCGTTTGCCGCTGCGATCGCCGATAAGACTTTGTTTGCGTGAGTCATAGCGGAAGTAGTCGGCTCCGAGATCGGATATATGCAGCAGGCCTTGCACATAATATCCATCGAGATCAACAAACAGCCCGAATTCGGTAACGCCAGCAATGGTCCCAGGCAAGGACTCACCCATGTGCTGTTTGACTAAGTCGCATTTCAGCCATGCTTCCACTGTCCAGCCCGCAGTCTCGGCGCGACGTTCGTTGGTTGAGCAATGCTCGCCGAGATCCACTAACTGCTGCAATGTCGGCACCCAGCCAGCCCGGTTGGTTTTGCCTTGCACAATGGATTTAATGGCACGGTGGACGAGCAAATCGGGGTAGCGTCGTATCGGACTGGGGAAATGCATATAGCGCTCCAGCCCTAGGCCAAAGTGGCCTGCATTGTGTGGTCCGTAGACTGCCTGCTTCATGCTGCGCAGCACTAACTGCTGATACAGCCAACCCTGCTCCTTAGCGGCAATGTCTCGCAGCAAGGTCTGATAGGTGAGAGAACTGGGCACACCCTCGGGCAAGCGCAGACCGATGGCCATAAGGTCTTGGCGCAGGGTTTCCAGTTTGAGAGCATCTGGGGCTTCGTGCAGGCGGTAGAGCGAGCGGCTGTCATTGGCTTCGATATAGGCAGCGGCGCAGACGTTGGCGTTGATCATGGCTTCTTCGATGATCTGATGCGCCTGTAACCGGGCGACTTCCCGCACGCCGGTGACATGGCCCTGCTCTATGTCTATCACGCCCTCGCGGCTGTCGAAGTCCAGCCCACCACGCTGGTCTTTGGCCTGCCGAAAAGCCTCGTGCACATCGGCTAGGGCAGCGATGGATTTTGCCACCGAGGCGCGGTCCTCCTGTGCACACGGCAGGGCGGCGCCGCTGTCCAAATGAGCTTGCACTTCTTCATAGGTGAGGCGTCCATGAGACCGTATGAGCCCGTCATAGAAGGCATAGTCACGCACAATGCCCTTGGTCGACACCTGCATCTCGCACACTAGAGCCAAACGAAACACGTTGGGCTTAAGCGAGCACAGTTCGTTGGATATCGCCTCTGGCAGCATGGGCACTACGTGGCCCGGAAGGTAGACAGAGGTGGTGCGTTGGGCAGCCTCGGTATCAAGGGCGGAACGCGGCTTCACATAGTTGGCCACGTCAGCAATGGCCACCACCAGCCGCCAGCCCTTTTGCCCGCCCAATGCCTTGGCATAGACGGCATCGTCAAAATCCTTGGCTGTGGCACCATCTATGGTAACCAGCGGTGTAGTAGTCAGATCTACCCGGTCAGCATGCTGGTCGCGCTGCACTCGACTGGGCAGGCGCTGGGCCGCGCGGGTAACCGCGTCGGGCCAATCGCGGATGATGTCCAAGCTTTCCAAGGTGGCGTCAATGGCCTGCTCAACGACCGAGGCGCTCGGCAGAACTGCCAAGATGCGCCCGACCAAGCCGTGACGATCTTGATCCACAATCTCAGCACGCACCGCATCACCATGAGCGGCGTTGACATTGCCGTCGAGCAGGCGCATACGCCCTTCAAAACTGCGTGCCAGCGGCTCCAAAACTGCGTGGCGGCCGCGACGATTCACAATACCGACGGCGGGGCGTGCACTGGCCTTGCGCATGGCAACAACCTGAGCGTAGGGGTCTGCATCGTGTTGCTCGACCCGATAGTCGACTTCGTCGCCGGGGCGCACGGCAATCGTTTGTCGACCCGGAGTCGATTTTTGGATGGACAGCCCAGCCAAGGTGAGTTTGCCGGCATAACCTGCAACCACCCCAGTGTGGAGCTGCGTGTCTGCCCGAGTGGGTGCTTGCTCGCTACCGCCTGAGGTTCGAACGTCGGTAGCGGACTGCTGTTTGGAGAGCAGCACATACTGGCGCTGAGCTTGTTCCTCAACCTCGCCTTGGCGAATCATGCCCTTGAGCAACTGCCGGGCACGTTTAATCTCGTGTGGGGCTTTGACGCCTAGCGCCGTGGTAATGCTGCGCCATGACTTCGGTGCGCCGTCGGCGAGCACTGCGCGCACGCTTTGTGCATTTGGCTTAATGCCTTTCGCAGCAGGCGCAGGTAAGGACTTAGATGGAGATTTCCCGCCACGGGGTTTCGTCAAGATTGACACCTTATATCTGTGTTAAGTAAAGTCCGCGGCCCTATCTGACCACACATGCCCAGGTGGTGAAATTGGTAGACACGCTAGCTTCAGGTGCTAGTGGCCGCAAGGCCGTGGAGGTTCAAGTCCTCTCCTGGGCACCATCT
>JAACDW010000107.1 GCA_009936775.1 Pseudomonadota bacterium | reverse complement strand
GCACCGGCACAATGGCATTTGTGGTGCAGCTTCCTGCCGCAAGCACGCGGTCGTCTGCCGCGATGTCGCCGGTGTTGATGCCAGAAACGATGTTCTTGACCTCACCTTTGCCCGGCGCGGTAAGCACCACCTTGCCGGCGCCCTTGGATTTAAGATGCTCCGACAACCCGGCCATATCGCGCCATGCCCCGGTGTTATCAATGATCAGAGCGTTGTGAATCCCATAGGCTTCGTAATCGACCTGGTCTGGACTCGACGCATAAATGACGCGAATGACATTACCATTAGCGATAATGCACTGGTTTTCTTCATCCACTCGAATGGTGCCGCGAAAGCTGCCATGTACAGAATCGCGGCGCAGGAGGCTGGCACGCTTGACGATATCGTCATCACTGGCCCGGCGCACCACGATCGCGCGCAGGCGCAGCTGTCCGCCGCTGCCGGTTTTTTCAATGAGCAGGCGCGCCAACAATCGGCCAATACGTCCGAAACCGTAAAGCACAACGTCTTGAGGCTCGTTGATTGGCGGTGCCGTTGCGCCGATAACGCTGTGACACTCTTTTGCCGTAAAGTCTTCGGCGCTGAGTTTGGCCGACGCTTCGTCATCCATATACTTGGTCGCCAGCTTGCCCAGATCGATGTGACAGGGGCCTAAATTCATGCCAGCAATGGCCTGCAAAACAGGGAAGGTCTCGAACTCAGACAGTTCGTTTTGCGCTACCTGACGTACATAGCGATGGGTTTTCATGAGCTGGGTCACACTCTGGTTATACAGCGCCCGGCCATAACAGTAGACCACTACATTATCGCGATAGAGTTTGCCGATGAGCGGAATCATGGCTTCAGCCAGTGCCTCGCGCTCTTTCCAGTCGGGAAAATAGTCGTCTAGGTTGGTTAAGGGCACGGTACCTCCTTGGTCGGCGCAACGTCTTACTCTGCAGCGCGATTCCCATCGACTCAGCTACAGTAGCGGGGTGTAACGGCGCGCGATTCTAGCACCAAGTCTGCGGCGTTTGTAAAAAAGCGGCTGATGATTTCGAGCTGCGGGTGGCATCGGACGGGGGCCTGCCCCGTCGATCGCCAAGCGAGCTTAGCGGTAGCTTTGGTTAATTGCGGCGAGGGCCTCGTGGCCCGGGCAAAGGGCGTCTTCGGCGAGCTCATTGAGGGGCTGAGCCGTGGTCTCCATGATGTCATGGCACTCCACGGCCTCGGGGTCCACGTACAGCAAGCCGGTAGCAACCTGACCCTGCTGCTGCATTTTCTGCACATAAGTCAATGCGCCAATACGGTCATAGGGATCATAGTCTGCGTCTACCTTGTACAACTGCAGCAGGCTGCCATCCGGCATGTCCACAGTCTCATAGGTGCCCTCTGCGTAGTCGGCGGTGATTTCTGGCTGGCCAAATATCAGGTCGGCATCGACTACGCTGTGCGAGTGCTCGCGTATGAACTCAAAACTCTTGGTGGAGCCGCTGTGGTTGTTGAATGCCACACAGGGTGAGACCACATCAATAAAGGCCATGCCTTTATGTTTTAGAGCGGCCTTAATCAGCGGCACTAGCTGGCGTTTATCGCCGGAAAAACTGCGCGCCACGAAGCTGGCTCCAAGCTGCAGGGCCATACTGACCAAATCGATAGGTTCATACAGATTGGCGATGCCTTTTTTGCTGGTGGAGCCTTTGTCATTGGTGGCAGAGAACTGGCCCTTGGTCAGACCATAGGTGCCATTGTTGTCCACCAAGTACAGCATGTTAGTGCGCCGGCGCACCACGTGGGCGAACTGACCAAGACCAATGGAGGCACTATCGCCGTCGCCAGAAACGCCGATGCACATTAACTCTCGATTCGCCAAATTGGCACCAGTCATCACACTGGGCATACGGCCATGTACTGAGTTAAAACCATGACTACGATTCAAGAAGTAGCTCGGTGTTTTCGACGAGCAGCCAATGCCAGATACCTTGGCAAAGCGATGCGGCGGCAGCGACAGCTCGGAACAGGCTTGCACAATGGCCGCGCTCACCGAATCGTGACCACAGCCCGCGCACAGGGTGGAGACCGAACCTTCGTAGTCCCGACGCGTGAGACCTAGGTCGTTAGTGGGTATGTTCGGGTGATGGACCCTTGGCTTGGCTACAAATGTCATGAGGTTACCTCGGTCAAACGGGCAAGTTTGTGTTCTTCGTAATAGGCGCTGATTTGCTCGTCAATGTAATCGGCGGAAATAGACAGTCCGGCGAAATATACAATCGACACCAATTTGGCTGGATTTGTCTGCAGCTCGTTGATCAACAGCGTGCGCATTTGGCCATCACGGTTCTGCTCCACCACAAAAACTAAGTCATGCTCGGCAACAAAGGCGTCGATCTCATCGCCAAAGGGAAAGGCCCGCACGCGACACGTGTCGAGTTGCACACCGCTAACCGCGAGCTTGTCTAGCGCCTCGGGTATGGGCAATGCCGTGGTGCCGAAAAAAAGTACGCCAACCGAACTGCCGCGGCTGTTGATTTCGGCCTTGGGCACAAGACCACGGGCCGTCTGCCACTTCAGCTGCAAGCGCTGCATATTGCGCTGATAGTCTTCGGGTGACTCGGTGTAGGCCGCGTACTCATCTCGGGATGTACCGCGGGTGAAGAAGGCACCCTTATCCGGGTGAGTGCCGGGCAGCGTGCGATAGCCTACCCCATCGCCGTCTACGTCCAAATAGCGGCCGTAGTTTTCTACCGCATCGAGTTGCTGCGCTGACAGCACCTTGCCACGGTCGTAGCGGCGGCTGTCATCCCACTGCAGCGGCTCGCTTAAGTTCTCGTTCATACCCAGCTCTAGGTCACTGAGCACTAAAACAGGCGTCTGCAGCCGGTCCGCTAGGTCCAGCGCATCCGCCGCAAAGTCAAAACACTCTTTCGGGGTTGCCGGAAACAACAGCGGATGTTTGGTATCGCCATGAGAGGCATAGGCGGCGCTGATGAGATCGCCCTGCTGGGTGCGAGTCGGCATACCTGTTGATGGTCCAGAACGCTGAATCTCCCAGACCACTGCGGGAATTTCGGCAAAGTAGGCTAAACCCAAAAACTCCGACATAAGAGAAATACCCGGACCACTGGTGGCAGTAAAGGATCGTGCGCCATTCCACGCCGCGCCGATCACAATGCCAATGGCGGACAATTCGTCTTCGGCCTGCATAAAGGCGAAGTTCTTGTGCCCGGTGGCTGGGTCTATGCGCAGCTTTTTGCAGTGACTCTCATAGGCTTCTGCGACCGAGGTTGACGGCGTGATCGGATACCACGCGCACACCGTGGCACCACCATAGAGACTGCCTAAGCCAGCCGCATCGTTGCCGTCCATCATGATTCGATCACCAACCGCATCGCTACGGCGCAGCTGCAAGGGCAGCGGCGCGTCGAGGTATTGAAGCGCGTAGTCGCGTCCTAGCTCTAGGGCCCTAATGTTCGGTTCAATGAGCGCGTCCTTGCCTTTGTATTGGGTCGCCACCATGCCGGTGATGACCTCGAATTCAATATTCAGCAAACCCGCCAGCGCGCCTAGATAGGTAATGTTCTTAAACAAGCTGCGTTGTTTCGGGTCGGCAAATTCCGGCAACATCATGCTCGCAATCGGGATACCAATCTCATGGATATCACTGCGCGTTAACTGGCGCGGCAGCGGCTTTGAATTGTCGTAAAGCAAATACCCACCAGGCACGATGCTGTCGATGTCCTCAGCAAAGGTTTCAGCGTTCATCGCCACCATGATGTCGACACCCTCGCGCCGTCCAAGGTAGCCCTGCTCGCTCACGCGAACCTCAAACCACGTCGGCAGGCCCTGAATATTCGACGGAAATATGTTGCGCGTAGCCACCGGAATACCCATGCGGAAAAGTGCCTTGGCAAACATACCGTTAGCACTGGCCGAACCGGAGCCGTTGACATTGGCAAAACGAATGACGAAGTCGTTAATCTTGATACTCATATGACCCTACTCCCCGTAAGAGCCAAGCTGCGGAATATGCACTACCGAACGCTGCATATCCCAAGCGTTAGTCGGGCAACGTTCTGCACACAGGCCACAGTGCAAGCAGACGTCTTCGTCCTTGACCATGACCCGACCGGTGTCGAGGGCATCAGAAACGTATAAGTCCTGCTCAGCATTCAGCGCCGGCGCAGTCAAAGATTGTCGCAGCTCCAGCTCGGGCCGATTGTCGACAAAGGAAATACAGTCCATGGGACAGATGTCCACACAGGCATCGCACTCAATGCACAAATTGTCGGTGAACACGGTTTGCACATCACAGTTTAGGCAGCGCTGAGCCTCCTGAGCCGCGAGCTGGGCATCGAAGCCTAGCTCCACTTCAACCTTCAGGTTGTTTAACGACGATTCATGTTCAACCAAGGGCACCAAGTGCCGCTCGGCAGAATCATGCGCCGCGTCATAGGCCCACTCGTGTACACCCATTTTGGTGGAGAGTAAGTTCAGGCCCTCCGGGGGCCGGTCGGCAACAAGATCCTTGCCCTGACAATACAAGTGGATACTGATGGCGGCGCGGTGGGCGTGGGCCGATGCCCAGATAATATTCTCCGGACCAAAGGCGCTGTCGCCACCAAAGAAAATACTTGGATTCGTCGACTGCAGGGTCACTTCGTTCAATGTCGGGCAATCCCACTTATCAAACTCAATGCCCAAGTCACGCTCAATCCACGGGCAATGGTTATCCTGACCAATGGCCATCAGAACATGATCGCATGCAATAAATTCGTCTGGCTCGCCAGACGGCTGGTAACGCAGACGACCGTCGTCGCCGCGCACCGGTGTCACACACTCAAACAGCACGCCCTTGAGCTTGCCGTTCTCATGCACAAATTCTTTTGGCGGCCGGTTGTTGATAATGGGAATACCCTCGCGCATGGCATCCTCTTTTTCCCATTCCGAAGCTTTCATCACCTCGAAAGCAGAACGCACTACTACCTTGACCGACTCTGCCCCAAGACGTAGCGAGGTGCGGCAGCAGTCCATGGCCGTATTGCCGCCACCCATGACAATCACCTTGCCTTTAATTTCGCTGATATGACCAAAGGCGACACTGCTTAGCCAATCGATACCGATGTGAATGTAATCATCCACCTCATCACGGCCGGTGAGCTCCAAATCGCGGCCCCGGGGCGCCCCTGTGCCGACGAAGTAAGCATCGAAATTTTGCGCCATCAGGCTCTTCATCCTGTCAATGGCTTGGCCAAAGTGGCAGTGCACGCCCATGTCGAGAATGCGGTCAACTTCTTCGTCGAGCACCTCTTCAGGCAGACGGAACGCGGGAATCTGGCTGCGCATAAAACCGCCGCCCTTCTCGTCCTGTTCAAACAGGTGCACTTCGTAGCCAAATGGCAGTAGATCCCTGGCCACGGCCAGCGACGCAGGACCGGCGCCAATCAGCGCAATCCGTTTACCGTTTTTCTGCAGCGGTATTTGCGGTAGGTAGGCGGTGACGTCGCCCTTGTTATCTGCTGCCGCGCGTTTCAAGCGGCAGATGGCAACCGGCGTCTCCTCGGTGCGAACGCGCCGACAGGCCGGTTCGCATGGCCGGTCACAAGTACGCCCAAGCACGCCCGGGAACACGTTGGAGTCCCAGTTCAGCATGTAGGCTTCGGTATAACGCTCTTGTGCAATCAGGCGGATGTACTCAGGTACTGGTGTATGTGCCGGACAGGCATGTTGACAGTCCACTACTTTATGGAAGTAGTTTGGATCGAATATGTTGGTTGGTTCCATAGCTAATGCGCGCCGGTAACTGCGGCTTTGCACGCGCAGTTCACTGGACCTCTGCTCCCCTCTTAATGCGTGATGTTGAGCGCTCAGCGGTACCCTTTTACCTACACCCAACAGGCGCAGACTCTAGCCCAGCGCTTTTGCTTACGCCAGTACCCGAGCATAGGTATTTTCCCCTCAGCAGGATGCGTATCTGGGCGCGAATTGCACGTAATAGACTGACAGTCCAAGCAGCAGCGAGTAAAATGCCGATCGCTCCGGCAGCCCGCCGGCACAGGAAAGGACAGGTACTTGGCCATCGAGCAGCCAGCGTCAGTAACAGATCCAGCCATGGTCGTTCAGCCCTCGCAACCGAACCCTACGCAGTGCCTGCCTCCAACAGCAGGTATGCGCCTGCATTGGACCGGCTTAAACGGCAGCGCAGACCTTTTGGCATTAGTCGAGCTGGCGAAACAGGTAGAACAGCTTTGCGTTGTGGTCACGACCCAACCGGCGCACTCCGACCGCTGGCGCGATGGCATCGCTTTTTTCAGCGGCGATGCCCAAGCGGCCACTGACAGCGAGCTGGCAAATCTGCGCTTTCCTGACTGGGAAACCCTGCCTTACGACGCTTTTTCACCGCATCAGGACATTATCTCCGAGCGCCTAAGCACGCTGCAGACACTGCGCAGTGCCAGTAAGGGCGTGCTGACGGTGCCGGTATCGACACTGATGCAAAAGGTGCCGCCACTGAGCTACTTGGACGGTGCCTGTTTCGAACTCCAAGTGGGTGGCAACTTTGATGTCGCAAAGCAGCGCCTCACGCTGGAGTCCGCAGGCTATACCAGTGTGGAAACCGTGACAGAACGGGGCCAGTATGCGGTTCGGGGCGCACTGATGGACGTCTACCCTATGGGCGCTGAACTGCCGGTACGCATCGACCTGCTGGACGATGAAATCGACACCCTGCGAACCTTCGACCCGGACTCGCAACGTACCGTCGAACGAATTCAGCAGTTAAGCCTGCTACCGGCCAAGGAATTCCCTTTCGACGAGGCGGCAATAGCACGCTTCCGCGATCAGTGGCACGACAGCTTTCAGGTCGACGTGCGCCAGTGCAATATCTATCAGGATGTCAGCAGCTATATTGCTCCCAATGGGGTGGAATATTATCTGCCGCTGTTCTTCGAGGCACTGACCACCCTCTTTGATTACCTGCCAAGTGACGCAATTTTCTTCACTGAGGATGGCATCGCTGAAGCTGCCCAGACCTTTGAGCAGGAAATCCGCAGCCGTTACGAATCGCTGCGTCACGACGTCGAACGACCGATCTTGCCGCCATCGCAACTGTATCTGGGTAGCGATGAATTGAACCAACACCTGCAGCAGCGCCGCCGCGTGGTTATCGGCGGCGACCACGCCAAGCATCAGTTGGCCTTTGCCTCTTCGCCCCTGCCTGACCTGCGTATTGACGCCAAGGCAGAAACGCCAGCGGCAGCCTTGCAACAGTTTGTGCGCGGCAGCCCGCGCGCTGTGTTGTTCGTCGCAGAGTCTGCTGGTCGCCGCGAAGTGTTAGACGAGCTGTTGCGCAAACACCAGATCAACGCCAAGCCTATGAATGGCTTCGCCGAATACCGCAGCGGCGGTGAACACGGTATTTGCGTTGGCGCGGTGCAACAGGGCATGTTGCTGGAAGACGCCGTTATCGTCTGCGAAGGCGATGTGCTCGGCGCCAAACCCACAGCGAAGCGCCGCGACAGCGGCAAGCGGGTTATCGACCCGGAGCAAATAGTACGCAATCTCACCGAGCTCAACATGGGTGCTCCGGTCGTGCATGTAGAGCATGGCGTGGGCCGTTATCTGGGCCTGCAAACACTCACCATTGATGACAGCACCGAAGAATTCCTCGCCCTAGGCTATGCGGGCGACGCCAAGCTCTATGTACCGGTGACCTCGCTGCATCTGATTGGGCGCTATGCGGGCGCCGATGAAGACCATGCACCCCTGCACCGGCTTGGCTCCGACCAATGGGAGCGAGCGAAGAAAAAAGCTGCAGAAAAAGTCATCGATGTGGCGGCTGAACTGCTGGACATTTATGCCCGTCGCGCTGCGCGCAAGTCGCACAAACTGCGCGCTGACGCCGACGAATACCAAGCTTTCGCCGATGAATTCGGCTTTGAGGTCACTGCCGATCAGGGTATTGCCATAGAAGAGACCCTGAACGATATGGGCGAAGAACGCGCCATGGACAGGCTGGTGTGCGGCGACGTTGGCTTCGGTAAGACTGAAGTCGCCATGCGCGCGGCCTTTGCCGCGGTGCAAAGCGCTAAACAGGTGATTTTGCTAGTGCCCACTACTTTGCTCGCGCAGCAACACTTCGAAACCTTCCGTGACCGCTTTGCCAATTGGCCAATGCGTATCGACGTGGTATCCCGTCAGCGCAGCCAGCAGGAGGTGGATGGTATTGCCGCAAGCTGCAAATCAGGCAACATCGACATTCTTATCGGCACCCACAAACTGCTCAATCCTGAATTCAAATACAACGATTTGGGCTTGGTGATCATCGACGAAGAACACCGCTTCGGCGTAAGGCAAAAGGAACGCCTGCTCGCGCTACGCGCCGAGGTCGATGTGCTCACTCTCACCGCAACGCCGATTCCGCGCACGTTGAATATGTCGCTAAGCGGTCTGCGTGACTTATCCATCATCGCTACTCCACCGGCAAAACGCCTATCCATTAAGACCTTTGTGCAGCCGCGCCGCGAGCAAAGTATAAAGGAGGCTATCAGCCGCGAACTGATGCGTGGTGGACAGGTCTTTTTCCTGCATAACGAGGTTCGCACCATTGAGCAAACCGCCGCTGCACTAGAAGAATTGGTGCCGGAAGCACGGCTTGGCGTAGCTCACGGGCAAATGCGCAAAAATGAAATGGAACAGGTAATGGGCGAGTTTTACCACCGCCGCCTGAACGTACTGGTGTGTACGACCATAGTCGAAACCGGTATCGACATACCCAACGCCAACACCATTATTATTGAACGCGCGGACAAATTTGGCCTCGCGCAACTGCATCAGCTGCGCGGCCGCGTCGGACGCAGCCACCGGCAGGCCTATGCCTACCTGCTGACCCCAGACCGCAAGAGTATGACCGCCGATGCGATAAAGCGCCTTGAGGCCATTGAAGCCGCAGGCGAACTGGGGGTGGGGTTTACGCTTGCCACCCAAGACATGGAAATACGCGGCACCGGCGAACTACTGGGTGACGATCAATCAGGCCAAATTGAGTCCATAGGTTTCGCGCTGTATATGCAAATGCTCAACCGCGCGGTGGAAGCTCTGCGGGCAGGCAAAATCCCAGATCGCGACACACCGCTGGAACCGGTGAGCCAAGAGGTCAACCTGCATGTAGCGGCGCTGATTCCCGAAGACTACCTGCCTGATGTGCAAAGCCGGCTCATTCTCTACAAACGCATCGCCGGAGCGGCAGATCAAACCGAGCTAGACGACCTGAAAGGCGAAATTATCGACCGCTTCGGGCTGCTGCCACAATCGGTACAGAACCTGTTTCAAATCACTGGACTCAAACTGCGGGCTCAGAGTCTGGGCATCCTCAAAGTCGATATGGCAGAAACCAAGGGCAAACTGGAATTCAGTAAAGCCACGGTGGTTGAGCCCATGGAAATTGTGCGTTTGGTGCAGCAGCAAAGTGACACCTATCGCCTCGATGGGGCCTCAACCCTAAGAATCAGCGAAGAACTGCCCGAATTTGCTGACCGCGTCGCATTCGCCGAAGCGCTGTTTGAGGTATTGTCGCCAGCAAGCCATGTGGCCTGAAGCGTCGCTGGACAAAGCCTTAAAACATGAGCAAGCCCAAACAGCCGTGAGCAGAACCATTGACAACATTTTAGCCACCCTTGGCGCAACGCTGCCACGCGCAGGCACTGCGTATGCCGTGACCGGGCGACGTCATTTGCCCACCACCCTACTGGTGCTAGCAATGCTGTGCACCTGCGTGCAGGGCCAGGCTGCAACACAAAACACCGGCGCAGCACAGGACAGCGCCGCGACCCATGATAGGTTCAAGCGAACCCAACAGCGACAGCCAGCAGTAGATTATGCCAGCACCCAGCTGCTGCAGTTGCAATCGCTGGACGAGCTGCTGCCGCAAAATTTATTCCAGATCGAAATTATTGTGTTTGAGCGACTGCTGACGACTGGCGAAAATGTGGCTCTGGCAAAGCCGCCAGCGCAATCCAGCAGCGCTGCACAGGGGAGATTTACAGACAACCGGGAACCCCTGCTGCTCAACGCCCCGCGAATTCTTTCCGGCGATGCCTTTATGCTCAGTCCGGCGCTGCCACTGAAGGAGGTTGCACATGCGCAGCAACCGATTGCACCCGCGTCTGCTCAGCTGTGCCTGGCGGCGAGCACCCCGGCAACGTTACCACCTGCCTTGCCAACAGACGCAGCAACAGCCTCGCAGCAACCCTTTGAGCTCTTGACCGAACCCAGTGGCGGCGCTCAACTGGGCATCAATATGACTGCGCAAACGCGGCCATCTGTCCCGACAATTGGTGTCTTAGAGGCACTCATTGAAACCCTCAACGAAGGCTTCGCCGTGCCAGCGCTGGCGACAACGAGTACCTTTCGAGCGGTGCCAAAAAACCAAACCGAACTGGTCGAAACACCCTACCTTACGCTGCTCAATGACGTCAGCCGATTCTCCGCGCAGCTGGCGCAAAACCCGTTTCGCCAACAGCCAAGGGAAGCTCTTACCCTTGCGGCCGCAGCCAAGCGTTTGCAGCGCTCAGGCGAAGTCAACATTTTGCAGCACACTGCGTGGCAGCAGCGGGTACCTGCTCGCGATCAGCCACAGGCAATTTACATTCACACGGACAATGGCCGGGTTAGCGGCCATATCGCCGTCACCCTTGGCCGCTATCTGCATACTGCGGCGACGTTGTGGTTGCAGCCTCTTGGCGTTGCTGAGTCGTCTACACCTGAGGCTTATGCGCTACTGCACCAGAGCCGGCGCATGCGCAGTGGCGAGCTGCATTATCTCGACCATCCGCTGTTCGGGCTGCTGGTGCGTATCGAGAAGGTTGCGTATCCGCAGGAAATGCAAGCCAAGTTGGCGGAACTACAGGCCGAGAGCGCGGGCTAACGCTTAGAGAGATTTTCATAAAGAACTGTATGTTAGCCTCTTAAGACACTGTTTTATATGGACTTTAAAGAATACAGGCCGGGCAAATTACGACAATAGCCCTGCACGTCTAAACCGCAGCCAAACAACAGGTGGTTGGTGCAAACCACAGCGCTGAGCCACTGCTCTACGCCTTCTTGCGCCGCAGCATCGTGGTCGCGGACCAGACTGCAGCGCCATATTTCGCTGGCGCCAAGCCCCGTCATTTGCGCCACCACGGCCGCGGCTTGAGCATCGCTGAGTCGGCCATCGTCGACCAGTAGCACTACCCTTGCCAGCAGCGCTGGCAACTCGCCTACCGGTTGCACCGCGCCGGCGACAACGTTGGCGTAAGCCACCTGCAGCGGCAGGACAGTGCGCTGCAACACAGAACCAAGCAGATAGGTGCAGCCGGGTAACAAGCCTATAACAAGCGGATTTCTATCCTGTAAGGCGGCTGTCAATGTCACCGCTAGGCGATCAAAAGCCGCCGCCATATCTGCTGCGCTGACCACCGTAGAGGCGCCCTGTAGCGCCCGGGATAGCGACACCGGCAGCTGTGCTCGCTGCAGCAGTTTCGGCAGCGACTCAGACATCGGTGGCGCCGGGATTGGCCCGCTGTCGTTGCGCCATCTGCGCCAAATCCTGTGGCGTTTGCAGCTGTAGGGTTTGGGTCGGAAAAGCGAATTCAGCCCCGTGGGCGCCGACAATATCAGCAACACGCAGCAGCACATCCTGTTTCACATGGTGGTAGGTCGACCAATCAGTGGTCTTGGTGAAGCTATAAATAAAGAAGTCCAGCGAACTGGCACCAAAGGTGACAAAGTTCACCATCAAGGTGCGATCTTGGGCGATGTCCTTATGCGCCAGCAGCATCTGTTTCACCGCTTCTACGATGGCAGGCATTTGCGCCAAATCGTCATAGCGTACGCCCAAGGTTTCATAGATGCGCCGGTTCGCCATGCGCGACGGATTTTCCACCGAAACCTCGGTAAACACCGAGTTAGGCACGTACAGAGGCCGCAGGTCAAAGGTGCGAATTTGCGTCACCCGCCAGCCTATCGATTCCACCGTGCCCTCAATGCTTCGGTCGGGCGAGCGAATCCAGTCGCCAACGGAAAAGGGCCGGTCGAGAAAGATCATTAAGGCGCCGAAGAAGTTAGCCAGCAGGCTACGCGCGGCAAAACCAATGGCAATACCTCCTACCCCGCCAAGCGCCAGCACACCGGAGATAGAAAACCCGAAGGTCTGCATGAGCATCAGCACCCCGGAAATCATAATGGCCGCGCGTAACAGCTTGGCCACCGCGGCGGCTGTGGTGGCATCTACCTTATGCAGGTGCTTATCCTGAACGAAATTTTGCTCCACGCCCTGGGCGAAACGCACAGCAAACCAAACCAATACCCACACCACGGCTACATCGCGAACCTCATCGGTCAGGGCAAAAATATCCGCCTGAGCATCGAGACCCATGGTGTCAATAGCGAGGGAAATGCCGACTACCCAAATGCCCAGATGCAGCGGCGGACGCAGCGCAACCAGTAATGCATCGTCCCAAAGGTTCGCGGTCTTCGACACGCGCAGTTCAGCCCGAGTGATCAGGCGAGCGGCAACAAATCGCACCACACCGGTAAGCAGCGAAATACCGAAGGCTTGCACAAGCCACGTGTAGGCAGCCGTTAGCGTGACTAATTGATCCATGTCTTTTCCTATGTCTTGACGGCGTACTGTAACACTGCGCTGGATTCCTGCCGTGGACAGCGCACCTCGGCAACCGCCATGGTAACAAAGCTAACAGGCTCAGCCTGTGCGAAATAACGGCCAAAGACGGCAGGCAGCAGGCAGTATCCGAGCACGACAAAATGCTGTACATAAAATCAGTATGCTGGTTATACTGCCAGCACTGTACAAATCATCAGGAACACTATGGCAATTCCACAGGCGGCACCCAAGGTGCTAACGGCCCGACAGGCGCAAATTCTTGAATTGATCCGACGCTACATCAACGATACCGGCTACCCACCAACCCGGGCCGACATTGCTGCCGAGTTGGGCTTTAAATCTGCCAACGCGGCAGAGGAACACCTTAAAGCACTGGCGCGAAAAGGCGCCATTGAGATGATTCCGGGCACCTCACGAGGCATCCGCTTGCCCGACATGGTCGACGATGGGCTGCCCATCGTTGGTCGGGTAGCAGCCGGCAACCCCATTCTGGCAGAGGAAAACATCGAAGACCGTATCGACCTACCCGCTGGCTTCTTTCAGCCCCACGCCGACTACCTGCTGCGTGTGCGCGGCGACAGTATGATCGACGCGGGTATTTTGCACGGCGACCTGTTGGCGGTACACAAAACCGAGCAAGCGACCAATGGTCAAATTGTTGTCGCTCGCATCGAAGAAGAAGTCACCGTTAAGCGCTTTCAGCGCACGCGCAAGCGTAACCAAGTGCTGTTACTGCCAGAGAATTCGGCCTATGAGCCAATTGAGGTCGACCTGGCTGAGCAGAGCTTCGCGATTGAAGGGCTGTCCGTTGGGGTTATCCGCCAACAAATCTGAGCGAACCGTGTTCGCTGTATGCGGTGGCGAAAACGACAGGGAACAACGACAAGGAACAACGCCAGGCAACAACGACAAAAAACAGTCACCGAGAACAACAAAAAAGAAAAACCGCCTTAGGCGGTTTTTTTGCTTTTGGCGCTCTTTTTCCTCGTCCCTGCGGTTTTGCCGCCGAGTTGCTTTGGCTCGCCCTCTTCGACCCACCTAGGCTCCTGATAAAAAGCCTTCCAGCCAGACGCCTTGCCGTCTATTTCAGACTGAACGTATTGCTCCTTAGTCTTACGGCTGTAGCGGATGATGGCCGGATTGCCTGCGGGGTCGTGCTCTGGCGCCGCCAACAGGTAGCGGAACTTGGGGTCTAACTCGTTGGCGTGAGGTTTAATTTCCAGCACCAGCGGCGCGCGCGTTTCGCGATGCTTCGGAAACTGACTGGCCGCAAGGAAAATCCCTGAGGCGCCATCGCGTAACAGGTAATGATCTTCAACTTTTTCGCATTGCAGCTCAGGCATCGGCACCGGATCGGCTTTCGGCGGCGCAGGTTCACCACTGCGCAACAACTTGCGCGTATTTGAGCAGTCAACACAGCCAAAGTACTTGCCGAAGCGACCAGACTTGAGCTGCATCTCACTGCCGCATTTATCGCATTCCAGCAGTGGTCCGTCATAGCCCTTGATCTTAAAAGTGCCTGTTTCAATTTCAAAGGCAGAGCAATCAGGGTTGTTGCCGCAAATGTGCAGCTTGCGGGTCTCGTCGACCAAGTAACTGAGCATGGCGCTTTGGCATTTGCTGCACTTACGCATTTTCCGCAGCAGCTTAGACTCGCCCTCCTCGTCCTGATCGACATCTACCGCTTCCTCGCCGGGAATCAGGTTAACGGTTTTGGTGCAGCGCTCCTTGGGCTTTAAAGCATAGCCAGAACACCCCAGAAACACGCCAGTGGAGCCGTTGCGGATTTGCATATGACGCCCACAACCTTCCGCCGGACAGGTGATGTTGGTATCCGTAGGCGCGTTTGCGCGCATGCCATCTTCGACATCCTTAGCAGTTACCAGTTTGCCGCTGAAGTCGCCATAAAATTCGTCCAGCACCGCATCCCATTGGGCTTGGCCTTGGGCAACCTTGTCCAGTTCCTCCTCCATGGTCGCGGTAAACCGGTAATCCATCAGATTATCGAAATTCTCTACTAACCGGTCGGTGACCAGTTCGCCAATTTTTTCCGCATAGAAGCGCCGCGCATCGAGACGCACGTAGCCGCGATCCTGAACCGTAGAAATAATGCTGGCATAGGTCGACGGTCGGCCAATGCCAAGCTTTTCAAGCTCCTTGACTAAGCTGGCCTCGCCGAACCGCGGTGTGGGTTTGGTGAAGTGCTGGATCGCTTCACAGTCAGCTAACTTGAGCGCATCGCCGGCCTGAAAGTTGGGCAAGGTAGCATCTTCGTCTTTTTTCGACTGCGGCGGCAGCACTCGGGTAAAACCGTCAAACTGTAAAATGCGGCCGCGCACCGCCAGTTCAAAATCGCCAGCCTCAGCGCGAATACTGGTGCTCAAATACCGTGCATCCGTCATCTGGCAGGCCAAAAACTGATTACGAATCAACTCGTACAAGCGCACCGCGTCGGCATCAACACCGCTCAAGTGCTCGCCTGTGGTGGTCGCATTGGAAGGCCGAATCGCTTCGTGGGCTTCCTGCGCATCCTCCTTACTGCTGTAGCGTTTTGGCGATTCAGGCAAATAGTCCGCACCGAACTGTTCAGCAATTAACGCGCGGGCGGCATCCACGGCCTCACTGCTGAGGTTGGTGGAGTCGGTACGCATATAGGTAATGTAGCCCGCCTCATACAAACGCTGGGCCATGGTCATCGTTTTCTTCACCGAGAAGCCTAACCGCGTGCTGGCTGATTGTTGCAGGGTCGACGTTATAAAGGGCGCGTTAGGACGGCTGCGGGTCGGCTTATCTTCACGCTTAGAGATTGCAAACGTCTGCGCCTTGAGTTCATCAATCAGCGCAGTGGCAGTTGCTTCATTGGTGGGTCGGAAACTCTCACCCCGATGCTTGGCGACCTGAAATCTTACCGATGCGGCATCCTGTGCTCGGCTCAAATCGGCAAAGGCATCCCAATATTCTTCTGGGATAAAGGCACGGATTTCGCGTTCGCGCTCGACAATGAGGCGCACCGCCACACTTTGTACACGCCCAGCAGATAGGCCTCGCGCAACCTTGGCCCACAGCAGCGGCGAAAGCTCAAAACCCACAACACGGTCAAGAAAACGTCTTGCCTGTTGCGCGTGCACCCGATCCATGTCGATATCGCCGGGGTCAACGAAGGCCTCCTGAATCGCCTTGCGGGTAATCTCGTTGAAAACCACACGCCGATAGCGGGTCTCGTCGCCGCCAATGGCCTCGCGCAAATGCCATGCAATGGCCTCGCCTTCACGGTCGAGGTCGGTGGCAAGGTAGATAGCCGGTGCATCCTTCGCCAACCGCCTCAGCTCATCGACAACTTTTTCTTTGCCGGGCAGAATTTCATACTCCGCAGACCAGTTCTTGTCTGGGTTCACGCCCATGCGTTTCACCAGTTGCTCGCGTGCACGCTGCTTTTTGTAGGCCTCGCGCTTTGCCGGTGTCAGCGCCTTGGTTTTCTGTGCTTCTTTGGCCCGGGCCTTGGGGTCAACGGCCTTGCCGCCGGTAGGCAGGTCGCGAATGTGGCCGACACTGGATTTGACCACATACTCCTTACCCAAGTAACGGTTGATGGTTTTCGCCTTAGCCGGTGATTCTACGATGACCAGAGAACGTGCCATGTTGTGCGAGCCTTATTAAAGAAGGTCAAAAATACGGGTTTGATGCAAATTTCGGGACTCTATCGTGTCCTGCGACACTCAAGTTGGCGGAGTTATAGGCTGGGCTGAACCTATGTGTCAAGAATTGTCACTTACCCAAGAGTCCGCAAGCGCGAGCCAATCGACAGATTTACATGGCTCAGCCAGTCAGTGGTTGGGCCTTACTAAGCACTTACACCCCAATGCTTTTTCACCGCGTTAAGCACCTGGCGCATGCCGGTGTCGAGCAACTGCAAGCGCGGAAATTCAGCAAGGGTTTGCGCTGACTTAGGCTTGCTGCGGGGCCAAAACAGCGCAATAGACTGGTTCTTCCCAGCGGTTGCCGCGGGGCTTTGCTCGGCCCAGAAACCAGCGATAAAGCGTTTTTCAAATTGCACGGCCAATACATCATCAGGCAGCTGACTGAGCACGGCGACAAGGTCTGCGGCAGCTGGGGCATGGGTCCGCCAATGCGCCAGCGCCCTTTGCTGCGCAGGGGCCGCTGCCAAAACGCCCCAGTTAGCGCCCAAGCGCTCTACCGGTACCGTCGCTTGAGCAGGTATGCGCAGCAAGGTAATCGGCATCAAATTATTCAGCGTCACGCCCAAGGGCAATTGATAGCGTGCGCAGGCAAGCGCCGGTTGCCGCAGTCCGCCGCCAGCGGTCACGCGTTCATCACTGCTCGGATCGAGCTTTGGCACCTTATCGAGCTGCACCGTATAGCCCAGCTTGCGCGCCAGTGCGCGCAGGCCGGTAATGTAACGATCACGGTCTGAGGGCATTAGATACAGAATAGGACCAATGGCCACACCTAGGGCGAGAACAATTATGAACCATTCCATGGTTCTGGCTCCTCACAGACAAAAAGACGGACTGTTGCGCGCTAAGTCTCGGTCCTTTTGCGCGGTAACGGAAGGGCCAATATAAACCGATGTTCGGTATTGTTGCCGCGGGTTACAGGGGGTATCTTCGGCTGCAAGACCATCAGTCGAGGTTTCTATGTCACCTTACTCAACCGTAGTACTTGCAGCCGACCTCACAGAAGAGTCGACACTGCTCGCCCAGCGTATGAAACAAATCGTCGGCGAATCGCCCTGCGCCGTGCACATAGTGCATGTTATCGAGCCGCTCAGTTCTGCCTACGGCGGCGACGTCCCAATGGACTTGTCGCCGGTGCAGAATCAAATTCAAGATCAGGCAAAAATTCATTTAGCGGAATTTGGTCAGCGCCTGAATGTACCGCAAGCCCACCAACATTTAATTTATGGTCGGCCGCAAAGTGAAATTCATCGGGTCGCTGAAGAATGTAATGCAGACCTCATCGTTATTGGCAGCCATACCCGCAGTGGCCTTGCCAAGTTGCTGGGGTCTACTGCCAACGGCGTCATGGATAACGCCCCCTGTGACGTTCTCGCCGTACATGTTGGTGAAGGTTAAAACACCATCAAACGCTCGCGTCTGCCACTGCTACTGCT
>JAACDW010000106.1 GCA_009936775.1 Pseudomonadota bacterium | reverse complement strand
TGTAGGGATCGTCCGCTGCATCGTCATCGTCTGGCACTGGCTCTGTCTCGGCAAAGGCTGTGACGGTCAACAGATCTGGTGCCTTCATCCTAGGTATGACTGACGCGCTTTCAGTGCATGCAGTCAGGACTAATAGTGAGAGAAATAAGGGGTAACTGCGTATTTTCATCAGGTTCCTCTTTTGCAAAAAAAGGGAGCGCATGAACGCTCCCTCGTGAATCAATCGTGACGAGCGCGATCGTATCGCCCTTTTTACAGTTTGTAGGTGAAGCCCAGTGAATAGCTAGAGCCGTATTCGTCGTACTGACTGAGACGGTTTTTGCTGCCCCAATAATAAAACTCTGGTCGATCACCAATGTTAATGGCTTCAAATTTGACGGTGATGTTATCAGTCGCCGCATACTTTGCCGTTAAATCCCACTGCACGTGGGCGTCGACAAAGCGGGATTTTTCCGCAGACACGTTGTCAATGTCACCTTCCTCGTCCGCCAACCAGTCGAGGTACTCGCTGCGATAGTTCATGGCCAAGCGAACATCCCACTGACCCTTGTCGTAGCCAACGCTGATGTTGGCAGCATCTTCGGCTAACTTACGGAAGGGTGTGGTGTAGGTCTGGTCATCGTTGAACCGGAATGTGCTCTCGGAATCTAGGGCGTGCGTAATATTCGCCGCAGCGAATAAACCGTTGTCCCATCCATACTGAAGGTTTGCTTCAAGGCCGGTGATCTTGGATTCGTCAGCGTTGATCCAAGTCTCTACGCCATCGTTAAAGGTTATGCCATTAACGGTGGCTGATCGCTGGATGGTCTTATAAATCGCGTTGTCTATGGCTTTATGAAAAATACCTACGCTGGCAAATGTCATTCCTTCGCCGTAAAACTCCAGCGCCAAATCGAAATTGTTCGCTTCGTAGGGCTTTAGATCCGGGTTGCCGATCTTGCCGGAGACGTCGTCTCCATTAATTTCGAGTTCAAGTGCCGGTGCAGTCGAAGTGAATCCTGGACGAGCGAGCGCTCGCCAAATCGCAGCACGCAGCACCAGCTCTTCGGTGAAGTTGTGCTTCACAGTGACCGAGGGCGCCCAGAAGTCATGGTCGCTGGATGCGGTTGTTTGATTGCCGTCTTGATCAAAGGCTTGGCTGTCGACCTGAGTGTCCTCGTAGCGCACACCAGCAACGATTCGCGTATTGTCGATCACAAAGGTGCCCATGCCGTAGAGGGCAAAAATCTCTTCTTCAGTCACAAAGTCTTCAACGAAGGTCTCTTGGCCGTCTAGCTCCATACCTGACGGTAGAGCGCGTAGGGCGTAGACCGCTGCAGGATCAGCCTGTCGACCAAATGTTTGATTAGCGAAGGGCCCGCTCAATGTTTGCGGGTTATAGTTCGCCATGGTTTGCCCATCGAACACGTAGAAGTCTTTGTTGATGTCGCGGTCCTTTTCCCGTGAGCGGAACTTGGCACCGAACTTCAAGGTACCAAAGTCTAATTCTTGCTCGGCGTTGATAGCAAAGGCGACCTCTTCATCCTTCGAAAGGGCGTTTTCAAATTCGGCTTCATCGAATTCCATGTTGGCAGGATTGCGTAAATCTGGATCCAGCGCATCGACGTAGGGCGTCTTCGGATCATTCCAGTCAATGTCGCCGCCAAATTCCCTGTCGTAATTGCGGAATGTGACGTCTGCGTTTTTGCTGTCGTCTTCTTCGGCGTAAGAAAAGCTGAGGTTCGCATCAGTCATCCAGCCGCCAACGATGGTTTCACCACCGATGTTGAAGGCTGAGATGGTGCGGACTTCTTCGCGTACGCGCGTTTCAGCGTCATGACGAATGCGGCTAGTGGTCATGCCGTTAGGCAAATCGGCGGTGCGATCGAGCTTGCCGTACTCGTCCTTCCAGCGCAGTTCATCGTCGGTGTATTCGTTCCAGAACGCGTTGAAGTAGACCCTTGAATCGTCAGCAAGCGCATAGTCGATCTCGTAGGTTACTCCAAGCCTTTCTCGCGTAATGTCGTAATACCGCATCTCATAATCGTCGTCCATGTAGCCATCGGAGTCCCAGCCGTAACCGGTCTCATTGTTGTAGGTCTCGATTTCTTTCTCTGAATAGGTCAGTCCTAAAACATGGCCGACGTTGTCACTCAACTTGTTGCCGTAGGTGAAAGAAAAACGAGGGCTGTTGGCGCTTTTCGTTTGATCATTGTAGGTGGTGTCGAGCTTTACTTTGAGCAGTGTCCTTTTCAGAGATGCCGGACTCTTAGTCTTAAAATCGATTCTGCCACCGATAGAGTCTGCGTCTTGGTCGGGGGTTAACGACTTAGAGACGGTTATGGAATCCAGTAGCTCTGTTGGCACACCGTCAATAAGCACCGATCGATCGTTTTCTGGAGCGACGATTGTGGCGCCGTTAACTGCAATGGAGTTGAGGTCTGATGACAGGCCGCGAATGGTGACGTAGCGTCCTTCACCCTGATCGTTTTCGATGGAAATGCCAGAAAGCCGACGAATGGCTTCGGCAGCAGTTGTATCCGGGAAGTCTCCCATGGCGTCAGAGTCGACGACAGAAATAAGCCCATCGGCCATTTCTTGCTTGTCGATGGCAGACATCAATGATGCCCGGGTACCTACTACAATGGTTTCTTCCATTATTTCAGTTTCCGCATAAGTGTTTGCAGTCATAGTGGCGGCCAGAAGACCTAACGTGAAAAGCGCAGCTTTCATTTTGATTCTCCAGTTTTGAGTGGAAAAAATATCGCGGTGCTGGATGACGCCTTGATGACCGAATGGTTTCAGCTTGGTGACAAAAACGCTGGGGCCGATAACAGCATCGGATAGCGGGGAGATTTGGCGACAGCGCCTAAGTCCGGAGAATTGTTGCTTGAGATTGATTGCCTAGCGGCGCACAAAAAATTGTCAAATTAACATTACAATTCAAAGCCATGCTTATTGGGGTTCTGGCTTGGAATTACGTGAGGTTCTAAATTGAGAAAACGAATAGCGGTTAACGGCTTTGGCCGAATTGGCAGATTAGTGGTCCGCCTTGCTCGCGCCTTTGATGACCTCGAGGTAGTCCATATCAACGAGGTGGCAGGTGACGTGAAAATGGCCGCCCACCTGCTGGAATTCGACAGCGTACATGGTCGCTGGGATGCTCCGGTAAGTGTAGCTGGCGGCGCATTAAACGTATCGGGCAGAAGGATCTCCTATTCCGCTAATCAACGACTACAGGACACACGCTGGAGCGATTTGGGCATCGATGTTGTGGTTGATTGCACCGGTAAATTTAAGAGTGCTGAGGCTTTGCAGCCTTATCTTGAGCAAGGCATCGACAATGTCGTTGTATCAGCGCCCATCAGTGGTGACGTCCTGAATGTCGTCGTCGGGGTCAATGATGAACATTACAACCCCAAGCAACATCGGCTGGTAACCGCGGCTTCTTGCACGACCAATTGCATAGCTCCGGTCATCAGCGTTCTACACCAGCAGTTCTCGATTGAGCACGGATCTATTACAACGATTCACGATATTACGAATACCCAGAGCGTGTTGGATGCCTTCCACAAAGACCCGCGTCGCGCTCGCGCCAGTGGATTGTCGCTGATTCCTACCTCAACAGGCTCGGCTTCGGCTATTGCCGATGTCATCCCAGAGCTCAGGGGAAAGCTAGACGGTATCGCTGTGCGGGTTCCTCTTGCTAATGCGTCGCTAGCCGATTGCGTGTTCGAAGTGAAGAGCAAGGTTTCGGCTGACGTTGTCAATCAAGCTCTTGTTCAAGCGGCTGAAAGTCACCTGCGGGGCATTTTAGGTGTAGAGGATCGCCCCCTTGTTTCGGTTGATTACCGGGGCGATTTGCGTTCTGGCATCGTGGACGCGCTATCAACCCGAGTGGTTAATGATCACCAAGTGAAAGTTTTAGTTTGGTATGACAACGAAACCGGTTACGCGCAGCGGATGATGGAGCTAGTGAATAAGGCTGCTACCGCCTAATGAAGATGCAGCAATATGCCGTTATTACGGGCAGCTATTGGGCGTTTACTCTGACAGATGGCGCGTTACGCATGCTCGTGGTGTTATTTTTTCATGGCCTTGGCTATAGCCCACTTGACATAGCACTACTTTTTTTATTTTACGAATTTTTCGGAATCGTAACGAATCTGGCTGGCGGTTGGCTTGCTGCGCGCATCGGCCTTGCGGTGACCGTGGTGGGTGGTCTTTTTCTGCAAGTTGCTGCTCTTGGCATGCTTTTAGTGGACGTATCCTATTTTACCGTGGGCTACGTGATGGCTGCGCAGGCACTGTCGGGCATCGCTAAAGATCTCAACAAAACTGCCGCGAAAAGCAGCGTGAAACTTGTTTCCGGCGATAGTGAAAGTCGGCTTTATCGATGGGTCGCTTGGCTTACCGGGTCCAAAAACGCTCTTAAAGGTGTTGGGTATTTTGCTGGCAGTGCGGGACTAGGCTTGATCGGTTTTACGGCATCAATAGCAACGATGGCCATTGGGCTTTGCGTCGTGGGTCTGGTTAGCCTAGTGGTTCTGGACAAAAGCATGGGCCGTGCTTCGTTTAAGCCGAAGTTGGCAGATCTTTTGTCCAAAAGCCGGCGGATCAATCTTTTGGCGGCGGCACGCCTGTTTTTGTTTGGTTCTCGGGACGTTTGGTTTGTGGTGGCACTGCCGGTGTTTTTACAGCTTGAGCAAGGCTGGTCCGCCGTGGCGGTGGGATCTTTTTTGGCCGCTTGGATCATCGGTTATGGCGTCGCTCAAGCGCTTTCTCCGAAGGTAACCGGCTTGTTAAAATCAGAGGTGCCTGATGGGCGTTCGGCGCTTCGATGGGCGCTAGCGTTAGCGGTAATTCCCTCAGCCATGGCTGTTGGTCTGTATACGGGTGTTAACCCTGAGGTAGTCTTGATTCCTGGCCTGATGCTCTTTGCAGTAGTTTTCGCCATGAACTCAGCGATACATTCTTATCTTGTCGTTTCTTATGCCAACGCAGATGGCGTATCTTTGGATGTCGGCTTCTACTACATGGCCAATGCCGCCGGCCGTTTGTTGGGCACGGTTTGTTCGGGCTCGATCTATCAGGCATACGGGTTATCGGTATGTTTGGCACTGTCGGCGGTTTTTATTGGTTGCGTGCTCGTTATTTCCTACGCACTGCCCCAACGCCACGGAAACCCGTCCATGACTGCGGATTGAGAAACTTAGCGTCTCAGTTGATTGTCAAAGTGTTAGGTCAGACAAGCAAGTGTCACACAACTGCAAAGTATGGCACTCAGAATGGAGAGATGCTGACGCGGAGAAAAAAGTGACGCGAATGAATCTCAAACTTCCGAGTTACTACATCAACCGAGAGTTATCACAGCTCGAGTTCTGTCGCCGCGTTCTTTTTACGGCCAAGGAGCAAAGCGTTCCGCTGCTGGAGCGTTTGCGTTATCTGTGCATTACCAGTGAAATATTAGATGAATTTTTCGAAATCCGTGTTGCTGGCCTGAAACAACAGGCGGCTTATGGGGCCGTGCAGCGTGAAGAGGACGGGCTTTCCGCCGACGAGCAACTGGTTGGCATTGCCGATACAGCGCAGGATTTGGTTGTGGATCTTTATGCAACGTTGAACGAGAAACTGCTGCCAGCTCTTAAGTCGGAAAAAATAGCTTTACTGCGCTCAAGCCAATGGAACGCGGAACAGCTCAGTTGGTTGAGGCGTTTTTTTACTCGAGAGGTGGCTCCTATCATTTCGCCGGTAGGGCTAGATCCTGCACACCCGTTCCCGGAACCAGCAAACAAAAACCTAGCGTTTATCGTAACTCTTGAAGGCCGCGATGCTTTTGGCCGAGACAGTCGCCGGGCTATCGTGCAAGCGCCTCGATCGCTGCCTCGTGTTATTGAACTGCCGGAAGAGTTGAGTGGCGGTGAGTCCTGCTTCGTGCTGCTCGCGTCGGTGGTTCGGCACTTTGTTTCTGATTTGTTCCTCGGCATGAAAGCGACTGGCTGTCATCAATTCAGGGTTACTCGCAATAGTGACCTTTTCGTTGATGAAGAAGCCGTTGATGATTTGCTCTTGGCGCTGGAGGGAGAGTTGTCGGCACGACGATTCGGTGACGCTGTGCGACTTGAGGTGGCGGCGGATTGCCCACCGGAAGTAGCAGAATTTCTAATGCAGCAATTTGGCTTGATCGAGCGTGACGTATTTTTTTGTCAGGGCTCTGTGAACCTTGGGCGCATGGCGGCAATTCCCGAGTTGATCTATCGATCGGACCTCAAGTTTCCAGGATACTTACCGCGGGTGCCGGACCGCCTGCGCAATTCCGAAAATATTTTTGAGACAATTCGCGCTGGCGATGTGCTGTTGCATCATCCGTACGAGTCTTTTGTGCCCTTTATAGACTTGCTGAACCAGGCAGCTAGTGATCCTCAGGTCGTTTCCATCCGTCAAACCCTTTATCGCACGGGCACGTCCTCTAGAGTTGGCGAGGCGTTATTGAAAGCTGCGCGCTCGGGAAAAGATGTCATGGTGGTCATCGAGCTGCGGGCACGCTTTGACGAGGCGGCTAACATTGAATTAGCTAATTCCCTGCAGGCAGCTGGCGCCCAAGTGGTGTATGGCGTGGTGGGCCACAAAACCCACGCCAAGATGAGCATGATAATTCGCAGAGAGGGGCGCCGATTGGTTCGCTATGTGCACTTGGGCACCGGGAACTACCATGAGGGAACGGCTCGAACCTACACAGACTATGGTTTGTTTACCAGCGACCAGGAGTTAGGTCAGGACGTTCAAAGAATTTTTCAGCAGATTGCAGCGCTGGGGAAGGCCGGCAAGCTAAAAGCGCTGCTGCAGAGTCCATTCACCCTGCATTCGGGTATTTTGGAGCTGATCGAAGAGGAGCGTTTAAAAGCAACAAGAGGTGAGCAAGCGTCGATTCAATTAAAGATGAACGCGCTGACCGAACCAGAGCTGATTCGCGCGCTCTATCAAGCTTCGCAAGCGGGAGTTCGTATCGAATTGATCATTCGCGGGGTCTGTTGTCTAAGGCCTGGTGTCCGCGGAGTGTCCGAAAATATCCGCGTCTATTCGGTAATTGGCCGTTTTCTAGAGCATATGCGGGTGTTTTGTTTCGGCGTTGAGGAGGGTCGCAGGATCTTTTTGTCCAGTGCCGACTGGATGGACCGCAATTTTTTCCGCAGGGTGGAAACCTGTTTTCCAATCCGTGATCCCATCCTCGCGAAACGCGTCTACCGTGAAGCGATTACCCACTATATAAGTGACAACCTGCAGAGCTGGGAGTTAATGAATGATGGGGGTTACCGTAAGCGAAAGACCCGGGGCAAACCTCATTCGGCGCAAAGGATGTTGCTGGAGGAACTTACGGACTGGCAATAGCCCCTAAACCGCTTGGATTTGCAGGCTGATGCCTACAGCCGCGAGCAGATCAACCTCGTTTTGCAAATCCAGATGAGTCAGCGGGTGCTCCTCGAGATAGCTATGGTCAATGGTCAGCGCGATATTCACCTGGCTTCGCTGAACTTGGCCGCTAACGGACATAACAGGCCTTTCAGCATTGCTACGATGGCGGTGGAGTAATGCAGCTATACGAAATAGCAGGCCTAATTTCACAACCCACGGGGGGCTGGACTCCACCATGGAGAGCTGGAGTTTCCGCCGGTGCATGCCGACCAAGGTGGCCAGTTGAGCCTGTTCAGTTCTTGAAAATCCAGGCATATCCATGTGTGACAACAAATAAGCACCGTGCTTGTGGTAAGCATTGTGTGAGACATCCATGCCAATTTCATGCAGCTGCGCAGCCCATTTAAGAAGTTGTCCTGAAGTATCGGGGTTTAGCTCCCAATCGGTGTGTATCTGCTCAAAAAAGGCGGCAGCCGTTTGCTGAACTCGGCGAGCTTGTTGTCGGTCGATAGCAAATCGCTGGCACAAATTCGCTACGGTTTGATTGCGAACGTCGGAATTTTGTCTGCGTCCAACCAAGTCGTAAATCACGCCTTCGCGAAGAGCGCTTTGGGAGGCCTCCATCGAGTGCAGATCAAAGGTACGAAATATCGCGATGAGGATGGCGAGCCCTCCAGCGAAAACATCGGCCCTTTCCACAGATAACCCCTGCAGCGGTTTGGCGCTGCCTCGGTCTATTATTTCCTGTTGAATTTGGTAGAGATTTCCCAGCGTTATTTGGGTGCCAAGATTGAGAGCCGCCTGTACCGACACCACGCTGTTAATGGTGCCTGACGCACCAATGACTTGATTCCAGCCCGACTGCAAATAGGTTTGCGCAATGGGCTCTAGTTCAATTAGCGCTTCGTCGATCGCGTGCCGAAAGGCCCTGTGCAAATTCTCTTCGGACTTAAAGTGTTGACGCGTCATCGATACGCAGCCCATATGAAGGCTTTCCAATGCGCTCGGCGAGAAGTTATGACCAATAATTAACTCGGTGCTGCCGCCGCCAATATCGACAACTAGCTGCCGATTGGTGTTTTCGCCTAGTTTTTGACAGACACCTAAGTAAATGAGTCTTGCTTCTTCTCGGCCCGAGATGATCTCGATTGGATGCCCCAGAACGGCTTCTGCCCTGGATACAAAGGGGTCGTCAGGCGATAGCTGGCGGAGGGTGTTCGTTCCTACGATGCGAATATTTTCGGCAGAAAGTGATCGCAGTCTCTCGGCTATTCGCGCTAAGCATTCCAGAGCTCGACGGCTGATTTTTTTTTCTAGACGCCCCTTTCCGATTAGGCCCTCGCCGAGCCGAACCATCTCCTTATATTTGTCGATGATAATGATTCGGTCACCAGACTTTTGCGCAATCAGTAAGTGGAAACTGTTGGAGCCTAGATCAAGAGCCGCAAGCTGCTCTGAGGTTATATTTTCGTTGATGTTTGTCCTATTCCTGCAAAGACGTCTCGTCACATGATAGCAAAATCAGTGATGAAAATCGGTAGGCTAGCCTGCGACATTGTTAATTTTCTGCTTCCGGTTCGCCGGTAATCAATCATTAGATAAATCGTAGTTTGGCAACTGCCTTCGCTGAGGCTTGGATATTTCCCCAAATGCCGCTCATCTTGATTGGAGAGATATTCTATGAAAGGAACGCACAAGCTTTGTTTTTTGCTCATAGTAAAACTCGAATTCGGGATTTGCTTGTGCCGCTTACAGATTCACCGACAACTACTGTTGGTTGACGCCAATGGATGCGGTTTGCAATCAATAAAAGCGCAGTCAACGCTCGTAGGTTACTGATTAGTATCTACTTTATCTTGTTGAACCGTACCTTGACATGGTAGAGGTC
>JAACDW010000105.1 GCA_009936775.1 Pseudomonadota bacterium | reverse complement strand
GTTCCAGCACGGCCTTGCTATGCCGACCGGTGCGATAAACGTCGTCGACTATGAGCAGCCTGTCTGAAGCATCTAAAGAATCCAGCGCAAAGCTCTTGCCATGCACGCGTATTTGTTCGGAGCTGGCAATGGAATTTTCGTACTGTACGCGCCCGCCATAAGAAGTACGTATGGTCGTGTGCTGGGTCGGCACCCCCAAATAGGCTAAGCATTCCTGTACTACGAGGGCTACTGTGCTACCGCCGCGCCACAGGCCCACGACGAAAGTCGGCCGGAACCCGTCGGCATAAATTTTTTCGCCTAGCCGATAGGCGTCAAGAATTTGAGTTTGCTCATCAACAAAAATTTTATCGGTTGCTGTTTCGTTCATTCGATTACCGCTGCAAAATTCACGTACACTGGGGTCCACCTTTGATCAGCCCTTGCTCAGCCCCTGACGCTTTCACGTCTTATGGGTAACGCCAGTTGATCCAGTTAATTTACAATACGAACTATGACTGACAAGCATTATCTAGACGCCGACCAACTGCTGCACGATTCCTTCCGCCTTGCCCACAAGGTATACAGCGACGGTTATAGACCCACCTTTATCATGGCACTATGGCGCGGTGGCGCACCCATCGGCCTGCCCGTTCAAGAATACTTCGCTTTCCGCGACATCGCCACAGACCACATATTGATTCGCACCAGTTCCTATGAAGGCATCGACAACCAGGCCCGCACGGTGCGCATTTTTGGCCTGAGCTATCTGGTGAAAAATCTCTCTCAAGAAGATCGCGTCCTCATCGTTGACGACGTTTACGACACCGGTCGAACCATTCAATCGATTCTGCAGGCAATGCAGGACAAGCTAAAACTGAACATGCCCAAGGAAGTCCGTGTGGCGGTGCCTTATTACAAACCCAGCCGCAACGAGACCCCTCGCGTGCCCGATTACTTTCTCTATGAGAGCGATCAGTGGCTGGTGTATCCGCACTCTATCGAGGGCCTAAGCGCCGAAGAAATACGCGACAACAAACCCGGCATCTACGATATTTTGCAGCAGCACCTCTAACCCGGCGCCGCAAGCAGCGTCACTGCCTGCTTACTCTTGTGCTGTCGCGCCCGCACTCGGCGGGGTTACTGCATAGGTTTGCCAGTTGGCTAACAGCTCATCGACAACCGTCGCACCCACCCGATAGACGTTCTCTAGCGAGGCCTGCAAGCCCGCAAAGCCGTCGGTCTCGCGCAGCAAATTCTCTGCAGCGGAACGTCCCGGCGGTTGCATGGTGTAGTTGCTGCCGCCGCGCAGCACCAAGAACCGGTTAACATCGACGCGACCGATGTTGTCCAGATAGGACAGAGACTGATAGGTCCCCGTTTCTTCCATGCCGCTAGTGACAAAGTCTGTGGCACCGTCGGTCCAGTAGGCCACCCACTTGTTCGCCCAATCGTTCATTATCGCGCCGTGCCAGAACGTCATGGCCGCAATATGGCCGCCGCGCAGCACGAAGGGTGGCCGCTGGGCGTTGGGGTGTTCGGTATACAGTTTGCTGGTCAGCGCCAGTTCCGGCGGGTTCGACAGAGCCACATCCTTGGTCAATTCATAGGCCCAATCCCGCAGTTGGGGGTTGGCCTGAAACATTTCACCTCGCGGCGCTGGACGGTCTGGGTCGTAGGGACTCTTGGTGCGCATGGCCAGATAACCCGTTTCCCATGCCTCGGGGATTTCCCTGGCATCAATCTCATAACTCAAGTCACCGTCCACCAAGTAGGAAGCCCAAGCCACCGAGCCAATGGACGCATCCTCGGGATCAATACCCGCTATGCCAGCCACCATCCAATAGGCTTGGCTAAGATCGAAGCGAGGATCAAGACCCAGCGCCATAATCGCCGACGCCGATTTTGCAGTACCAATACCAGTAACCATGCCCAGCACCTGAGTCTCTGGGTTATAGAATAGATCGTGATGTGAATGAGGGAACGCAAAGCGCTGCTGCAATCCTTGACGAGTTTTCCAGAGTTGGAACTCACCCGCCATATCGCCTTCGTCATCACCAATTTCAAACATCGTAATGATGACCACCCTTACCGGCACTGGTACCGGCGGGGTTCCAACACCGGCCGCATCCGCTTGGGCGGTAGCCGGGTGCAGGCATAGCACCAGAGCACAGGCCACGAGGCGGATTCGATTGTGCAATCTCAATAACAACACTGACATAGACTTCCTCTGATTTTATGCGTCTTTAACGAATGACAAATAAGGGCCTTGGGCAACTGGCCTAGCGGCAATGCCCAAGCCAATATCCCGCAACTAGATAAAGGCAAACTTCGCCGCGAACACCGCGGCAATGAAAATGATGGCCGCCGGGATTTCTCGGTAGCGTCCGGCAGTCGCCTTAATGATGACAAAGCTGATGAAGCCGATACCAATGCCATCAGCGATGGAAAAGCTAAACGGCATCATCAATGCGGTAATGATCGCCGGTGTAGCCTCGGTAATGTCTTCCCAGTCGATTCCCAGCAGGCTTTGCGCCATCGAACCCGAAACAAAAAGCAGGGCTGCTGCGGCTGCGTAGGCCGGAATACTCTGGGCCAAGGGCGCGAACAGCAAGCACAGCAGAAACAATGCGCCGATGACCACGGCTGTGAGGCCGGTACGGCCGCCGCTTTCGACACCTGCGGCGCTTTCCACATAGCTAGTCGTCGACGAGGTACCCATCAGTGCCCCAACTACAGTGGCGCTGGAGTCGGCAATCAGTGCGCGGTTAAGGCGGGGCAGCCTGCCCTGAGCATCCACCATCTTGGCGCGGGTGGCCACTGCAACCAAGGTGCCCGCCGTATCGAATAAATCGACCAACAATAACGTTAAGACAATACTGAGCATGGAAATATCCAGCGCCTGCGCTATGTCTAGCTGCATAAACACCGGCTGCATAGACGGCGGCGCGGCAATCACGCCTACAAAATCTGCCTGACCGCTGAACCAAGCGATCAATGAAATAACACCCATGCCAATTATCACTGCACTGCGAACACCCCTTGCGGCCATCGCCGTAATCGCGAAGAAGCCGAGGAGCGCCATAACCGCTGAGAAGGATTTCAGATCACCTAGGGTAATAAAGGTTGCCGAACTGGGCACCACAACTCCGGCATTTTTCAGGCCGATAAAGGCCAAAAAGAAACCGATGCCCGCGGCCATGCCGAGTTTCAAGTTACGTGGAATAGAATTAATCAACCATGCACGCAGCGGCGACAAGCTAATCAGCACAAACAGGATTCCAGAGATAAACACCGCTCCCAACGCCGCTTGCCATGGCTGCCCGGAGCCGATGACCACCGCATAGGTAAAAAACGCGTTTTGGCCCATACCCGGCGCGAGACCGACGGGATAGTTCGCCAGCAGCCCCATTACCAAACAGCCAAAGGCCGCTGCGGTGCAGGTGGCGACGAAGACTGCGCCAAAGTCCATGCCAGCGTCGGATAAAATTAGCGGGTTCACCACGGTAATGTAGGCCATGGCCAAAAACGTGGTAAGGCCGGCATTGAGTTCCCGTGACACCGTCGTGCCACGGCCAGCCAGATCAAAGTAGGTGTTTAGAAAATTTCCCATAGTACTGTCTGAGCAGACATTTCCTTTACGTTGACAACAGCCGGGGTAAGCCGACACGACCTGTTAAAGAACGGCTTCATACACGGGTTTAACATCGGCTTAACCTGTGGCCGCGGCGCGATGCAGCAGCCTGCCCGGCTACCTTTGTGGTCGCCAAATACTGCTCTTTGAGTGCGCGCACTGCGGTATGCGCCGCGCAAATCAGATTAGCAGGTTCTCCTATCGCCGGGTACATGGATGGCCCTTTGTTGCGTGTTTTAGCCACTCTGAGGCCTCTCAAGCAAGGCTCCTCATCAGCAGTAGCGTGACCCAAATTGACGGCAGCAAGAGCAACAGCCAGCCAACAAGTCCATGCAATCTCGCTGCCCCTACTCGCGGCAGCAGCAGCCTATGCAGTAGCAAACTGCTGGCAACGATAAACAGGATTTGCGCCAGCTCCACGCCAACATTGAAGGCCACCAACTGACCGAGAATGTTTTCGGTAATTGCAAAGGCAAGGAACGCATTTGAAAACCCCAAGCCGTGTATCAGGCCAAAGAGAAACACCGCAGAGTAATTCAAACTCGCGGGACCTTGGCCAATCGAGTTCGCTCTGCGCAGCCACAATGAGCTCAAGCGCCAACCAAGCAAACGCAGCCCAAGCCATACAATGGTGCCCAAAATAGCTAACTCAATCAGCAACGGGGGCAACTCGATCAGTTTAAACGACGCCGCCAACAAGCTGACGCAGTGCGCTAGGGTAAATAGGGTAACCGCAGCGACCAGTTTTTTGACGCTGACAATAAGCAGGCTTAGCCCGAGCAGAAACAGCAGATGGTCGACCCCCACCGGTAGGACATGGGCGAAGCCGGAGGCCAGCATTGCCGCCAAATCCTGCGCATTGAGCGGTTGATCGACTGGGGCGCCAGCAGCCGCACCCATGAACAGTGGACTTTTTTGATCGGTAACCAGCCACCGGTTAACGCGCGTCGGATGAAGCTCCGAGGCCATGGCAACCGAGATCGGTTCCTCGAAAAAGAAACCTGATGTAAAAGTAATGCCAAGGGCGTGGTCGGCAGCAACCGGCTGGCCTTGGCTGCGATAAGTCAGAGCGACCTTGGGCCAGATCAACGGGTCGCTGAAGTCTCGTTGCGGGTTGTTGTCTGGGTTTTCAGCCTTCACAAAAACCAACGGAATACGCTGCTGCCCGACGCTCAGGACTGTGTTTTGCAGCACTACGGCATCGCCAATGCGCTGCCACAGTGCTTGATGCTCTGGCCGCTCCAGCGAACTGGCCAATGCATAGTAGGCCTGCGGCGGCGCCATAGAGCGAGACAGGTCTACATTCATGGTGAGCTGCACACTGCCATCGCGCTGCGCCAGCAAGTCGACCTCGGTCATGTTGAGTAGGTGTGCGTGGGCGCTGGGCGGCTGAGCTATCCCAATGAATGCTAACGCTAGCGTCGCGACCAAAACCGCACTTAGTGCGCGGACACGCACACCGCCCCGACCGTCAGTCTGAGCCGTGAACCCTGCTATCGGGTGCAGCGCCAACATCGTTCGCTACCAAATAACAGGATGAGTCTCGCCGGTTGTAACATTAACAAAGCCGATGGGGTTGCCCGCATAGGGGGCGACCAACTGCCACTGCCATGGTGAGGCGGTGAGAAAGGCGAAGCGCATGCGCTCGGGCAAACCACCGCCGCCAATCCACTGCATGCGGTCGGCAGCAGCATTCAATGCCTCTACTTCCGCCGCCACTTCGGCAACCGGCCTTGCCGTCATCAGCCCTGCAAGGTCGAGGGCAACCGTCGCCACCACTTCGCCGTCACGAACCAAGGCCCAGCCGCCCTGCATATCGGCCACGGTATTTGCCGCCAAGGCCATCGCTTCATCATCATTACCGAGCACCCAGATGTTGTGAATATCGTGCATTTGCGAACTGGCCAGCGCTGACCTTGGCGTGATTGGCCCAACGTTTTTCCAAAACATTTTCGCCACCGCACCAGTGCCCGCATAACGATCCACCACTGCTACCTTGCTAATGCCGTTAGCAGGGTCAGCGTGGATTAGCCCGTCGGTTACTGGCAGCTCGCCGGTGGGGAAGGTGCTGGCAAAATAAAACGGCTCCATCAGAGCGGCAGTCACCGTGGCAGCGCCCGCGGGGGCTTTTATCACAAAGTCCTCGGCCTGCACTGCCTTGCCCACATTCATCGTATTCTTAGACCAAGCGGGGTATTCGATCTGCGGTATGGGTAGCGTATAGCCATAGTCGCCATCAAGGGTCTGGGCGGCGAGGCGACCGTTGGCATACACCCGATCTATTTCTACGGTGTCAACGTCGCTTAGCAGCACCACATCGGCATAACGCCCTGGAGCAATGGCACCAACTAGGTGATCTATATTGAAATGCCGGGCAGTGTTATAGCTGGCCATTAAGAATGCTTGCTCCGGCGGCGCACCTTAATTAATTGCGTTGCGCACGTTGTAGTCCATGGCGCCAAGAGCCAAGGTCGCGGCCACATCGCGGTCATCGGTGGTGATGGAGACATTGCTCCAGTCTTTGATTCCGGCCTTTAACAGCATGGGAAAAAACAGACGCGCTGTATCGGCGCGAATTTCCAGAAAAACACCGCGCTGCAGTTTCTCAATGCCCTCTTGAGCGCCGCGTACTTCATGGTCAGATGATAGGCCAGCCGCAGCAAAGGCATTGATATCGTTGAGACTGGTCAGGCCCGCGCCGTGACCTTCGATAACCGCGCGCTGTTCCCAAGTTGCTTTCATCATGCCCCATATGCGCTCGTTACCCTCGGCATCTGGATTACTCACCGCAGGCCAATCCATGACCTCACCCAGGGCGACGACACGTAAATCCTCTTCAAGGAAAGTACGCATCTGCGCATAGCCGTAGTATCCGCCGGCCTTTTCGTAAACCGTGGGCGGTGTCGCCGAACCAATAGCGGGGAAAATCTTCAGTGGGCTACCGGCATCTTCTGCGGTGACCCAAAATTCCACATTCTTCATGCCCACGACATTGGAAAGTTCGTGGGATCCTTCGACGGTCCAAGTGTTGCCACCGGGAATCACCAAGGCAGCCTCGTATTCTGGTGTGAGATAGCTGCTTTCAATGTGTTGGTGCGACTCGCCAAAGCCCGGCACAGCCCATAGACCCGAGGCATCGACAACCTTTTGTGCTGTGCCCGTCCACTGCTTGGCAGGCCCAACCCAAGCAATACGCTTACCGTGAATCACAATGTCTTGATCGGGCATCCAAGCAGCCGTAAAGGCGTTAAGCACCGTGGCTCCGCGAATGATCAGATCTGCGTCTTGCCTTGCCAAGGCTACTTGGATGAGTTCTTGGCGAATTTCCACTTCTGCATCCAGCGCGTCTTTTGCAACATTTTCAGCATGCAGGGGCAGCGGCAACCCTGATGCGAGCAAACCCCATGCGAGGCAAATTTTCGCGGCCATATTATTCTTCATCGTGCCCTCCGTCGCGGATAAACCTAAAACCAAATGCATCGTCGCCGCTGCGCCTGCACCCGCACCCGCACCATGACGGCTACAAGGTCTCGCTCCAATCGAGTGCGTGGCCGCCCGGCTCTGCACTGATTTGCACCCTCAGTTTGTCTCTAGCCCTGCGGTAAAATTGCGAGCCTTTGCACCATTTGTTCCATCTCAGCTGGCTTTCGCTCTGCCAATGTGTCTGAGGCGACTACTTTGTGGATGCTTTGTGCACATTTGTAAAAGCCGTTGCAGAAGCCTTTGCAAAAGGCTGTGCAAAAGCAGTGCCACTAAACAAAACCAATATAGTGAACTGTATTTGAGGGGTATGTTCGCGGTTTTTTTGTGGAAAAAGATCAGCGCACTGCCAACGACTCACCATGACTGAGCGCGGCGACTCTCAGCAACTGCGACCCAGCGTCC
>JAACDW010000104.1 GCA_009936775.1 Pseudomonadota bacterium | reverse complement strand
CTATGCTTGTGCCATGGGCAAGGTCTACACCTTTGGCCCGACATTTCGCGCAGAAAATTCCAACACCAGCCGACATCTCGCCGAGTTTTGGATGATTGAACCCGAGGTAGCCTTTGCTGATCTGACCGCCAACGCCGAGCTTGCCGAAAGCTTTCTGTGCAGCGTCATTCAGGGCGTGCTCATGCGCTGCCCAGACGACATGGCATTTTTCGACCAGCGCAGCGAAGGTGAGTTGATAAAACGCCTCGACGCAGTTGCCGGCCAACAATTCACGCGCATCACCTATAGCGATGCGGTACAGCTGTTGCTGGACGCGGATCAGGACTTTGAATTCCCCGTCAGTTGGGGGGCAGATCTGCAATCTGAGCACGAGCGTTTTATTACCGAGCAAGTAATCAAAGGCCCAGTGGTGGTAACCGACTACCCCAAGGATATAAAGGCCTTTTACATGCGCCTCAACGACGACGACAGAACTGTGGCCGCCATGGATGTGCTGGTACCCGGAGTTGGCGAAATCATCGGCGGCAGTCAGCGTGAGGAACGCCTCGCGGTGCTAGACGCCCGCATGGACCCTCGCCTCGCTGAAGAGTTGTGGTGGTATCGGGACTTGCGCCGTTACGGCACCGTCCCCCACGCAGGCTTCGGCCTGGGACTGGAGCGCCTGCTGCTCTACATCACCGGCATGGATAACATCCGTGACGCCATCCCGTTCCCGCGGGTGCCCGGTAATGCGAGCTTTTAGGCTGTGAACCCAAACGTCGAAGACGCCACCCTGCCGCCAACAGCACTACTGGCTGCCCTTTGGCAACTGCGCCGCTTCATTGGCCCGCACCGGCGCGGCCTGTATATTGGCATCAGTGCTTTCGGCATTGCGCGGCTTTTCGAAGCCATGGTGCCCGTGCTGACCGCAGTGTGCATAAATCGTATGGCCGAGGGCAATTTTGATTTAGCCCAGCCGGTTATGGGCATTATTGGCGCCGTGCTGATGCGCTACTTTGTTGTAAGCTTCGCCCGCTTCAACGTGCGGCGTGTGGCCCTCAAGGTCTCATTCGATTTGCGCCAAGCGTTTTTCCATACGCTGCAACAACAAGGTGCTGAATTTTTCGCCCAATTCAGTATTGGCGACATGATGACCCGCGCGGTTGCCGACATATCGCTGATCCAGCGACTCATCTCCATGGGCACCATTTTGCTCATCATCTTGGTCTACGCCACTGTGGTCGGCTTTGGCTTCATGCTGTACTACTCACCATGGCTAACCCTACTGCTGTTGCCACCCATGCCGCTGGTGTTCGCATACGCCCAATATTCCGCCAAGGCCATGGGCATTGCTTCAGAGCAGGTGCAGGATCGGCTTTCAGATATTGGCACCCATACCCAAGAGAACCTGTCAGGCATCCGCACCATTCAAGCCATGGTGCAGGAAAATAACGAGATACGCCGCTTCGCTGCCACCAATCAAGCCTATGCCGACGTGTTTTATGAGCAAGGGCGAGTCAATTCGGCCATGGGTTCGTGGATGCCCAGTTTGGCGGCCATCTGCTCTCTGACGATTTTAGGCTATGGCGGCAATCAAGTACTTGAGGGCACGCTGGCCATTGGCGACTTCGTTGCTTTCTTCATGTTCGTCAACATGGTGGTGCAACCCTTTCGCGTCGCCGGCTTTATCATCAACCTGTTCCAGCGCGCAGGCGTCGCCAGCAGACGCCTGTTCGAGGTCTTTGATCGCCCTGCGGAGATAACCGATAAGCCAATGGAGGCCGCGCCGGTAGAGATTGTTGGCGCACTGCGCATCGAAGCGTTGCGCTACCGTTACCCTGGCGCCGGCAGCGACGCCATCGACAACCTGTCCATGGTTGTTGCAGCCGGTGAGACCGTGGCCATCATGGGCAGGGTGGGCAGCGGCAAAACGACCTTGCTGAAACAAATCGTTAGGCTGATAGATCCGCTTGAGAATTCAGTCTTTGTCGATGACCGTCCGGTTGCCGACTATCCGCTGGCGCAGCTGCGTACCCAGGTGGCCCTCGTGCCACAGGATCCGTTTTTGTTCGCCGAACCACTTAAGAGCAATATCACCTATGACGACCCAGCCCGCTCGCTGGAAAAAATTTGGGCCGCTGCCACCTCGGCCGACTTAAAGGCCACCATTAGCGATTTTCCAGACCAGCTGGACACCCTGATCGGCGAACGCGGCGTTACGCTTTCCGGCGGTCAAAAGCAGCGTGCAACGCTGGCCCGAGGTCTGATTCGTAACGCCCCTATTCTGATTCTCGACGATTGTTTTTCAGCGGTGGATACGGAGACTGAAGAACATATTTTGGGCGAGTTAAAACGACTGCGGGCAAAGCAAACAACGCTGCTTGTTTCGCATCGGGTCAGTACGGCACGGCATGCGGATCGCATTTACGTAATCGATGCGGGCCGCATTATTGAAAGCGGTCGCCATGAGGAGTTACTGGCCAATCAGGGCTACTACGCTGAGCTTGAGCGCGTGCAGCGCGAGGGGGGAGAAGAGGACGACCTCGAACGACTGAGGGTCAGCTCATGAACACCACAGCGAATAAGGGCCAGCGCGACTACGCCATGTTTGACGCCGACATCAGCGGTGCCGTGCTGAATATGCAGTTACTGCGGCGACTGCTGCGCTGGCTTGCACCCTACAAGGTATCCCTAGCGGTTAGCACTGTGCTGGTGCTTATGGCTTCGACCCTGCAGGTGATGCTGCCCATCATCATTTCGCTGGTAGCCATCGACCACATTATTCGCGGTGAAAGTGACGCCGACAGCCCAGACTTTGGTTTAATCGAATTCAACCAAGGCATCGCAAACACTCTGGGGCTGCCGGAACTGATGTCAGCCTGCCTACTCTACGGTGTGATTCAGATCGCTTGGGCAGTGTTCGGTCACGCCCATCGCATGACCTTAATTGGGCCGGTCATCAACGGCCTCAGAGACCTTCGGCTCGACTTATTCAGCCACTTGGAAACTCGCCCTTCGTCCTTCTATGACCGGGTTGCGGTTGGACGCATCATGACGCGGGTGACCAACGATGTGGAAGCACTGTACGAACTACTGCGCGGCTTAGGCACCTTAGTTGGTGAATTCGTACCCTTCTTTGTTGCCTTGGCCGT
>JAACDW010000103.1 GCA_009936775.1 Pseudomonadota bacterium | reverse complement strand
CGACGCGCGCCCTCGAGCCGAGAGATTTTCCAGAGTTTTCACCCCATCAAGTGACCCCGGCGGATTCGATACGGTGCCCTTGAGCGCACTTGAAACATCCAGTAGCCGCTGTAGTAATGAGGGCGGTGACCTCAATATGGCGCTTGGTACCGCATTTTGGCCCTCGCCTGATCGTTGAGCAGCTTGTGATACCAAGGCCGGCTTCACCGTATCTTTCAGCAAAGGGAGAAGATTGGGTGGTAACGAAACGGCGGGGGTCGCGCCAGCCCCAGCTTGCGGTATACCCGGCACTGGATGGGCTCCCTGCAGCGCCAGTAAGGCCGTGAGTACCGTGTTTTGCGCTGTCGGTAGCGGGTTCGTTGTAGCCTTAACGGCAACGTTGTCTGGTACTGGGTTAGGGAGTTGTGCTGCCAACGATGCTGCGGATGCAGCGATACTAGAGCCGCTGACAAATGCATTTGTCACCGGTGCGGTTGTTGGCGTTGATCCACCAGATAAGGTGATCGTAGCTGTCCGCGCTGCTGTTTGCGGCGGCGTGGGTCCGCCGGGCGTCGACCGCGATGTGTCCTGAGTCGCGCTGCCGTTCGCCGCGTCTATGGTCGCAGGTTGCGCCACGATCCGCGCACCCGCACCGTTAGGGGTACTGGATCCAACCTTCATAGGGGTTTGCCCCCGCCCGTTGGTTTTTGTTGCGTCGACTTTCGTCGGTAAAGATCACCTTCTTGATGTCGTCCGCATCGGGCACTCGCAGTTTCTTGTTTGCCAGCAACCAATTCGGGTTTGAGCGCATAAAGGCATGGGGATTGGCGCGCACAAAGGCGCTGCGCAAAATATCCCGCCTCAGCGGCGACTGACCCACTGTCTGATTGATGATTTTGTCTAAGTAGTCACCATTTTTAACCACGTAGGTGCCATCCTCAGCCACTGCATCTTCCTTTGCCTCTACCGCTGCCGCTTCTAGCGACTGTTCCAGATCAGCGATCATCCGAGACAGTGCATCATCGAGCTCCGCCTCATCAATCGCTTCAGGCTCAGGCGTATTGGCCGTTTTAAGTTCCGCCAGCTCAGCGCTATCGACCAACTCAACGCCGACCATGGCGCAACCCTGCAGCATCGCAATCAACATCAGGCCACCCAAAAATCGACACGTTGGTCGTGAGAAAAGATGACTGAAGAATCCGTGGTGGTGGGTCATGTGTAGTTTTCCTTTCTCTGCGCCGGTCAAGGGGCGAATGCTGCCATGGGTACGGCCATCATGTCTGCGGTATCGCTTTGGCCAGGCCCAGCATACATGGTTAACGTCGCGCTTCGGGGTCCAACCCGCGTCACTTCAGCCAAACCAACAACGCTTAAAGATTGCTCCAAGCCACGAGCACGCAGCCGGCGGCTCGTGGTCAAGATAGCCATGCGCTGACCTTGGTAGACCCCAGCATCCCGACCGCCGAGCAGTGTAATTTCGCTGGCGTTGGCGGCAATGGCCAAGCCGGACTCACCGTGACAGTTCACCGCTCGAGCAACATCCGGTAACGCCGCGTCCAACCATTCCACTAGGCTTTGTTTGGTAGATTGCGGCAGCTCCAACCACGCCAGTTGATCTTTGACCGATTGTCTGTTCGAGGGCAGCGGCACTTCGGTTTGCAAGGTCAAAACAGCGGCACCCTGAGCCATCAAAAGCAGCTGCACTTCCAGTGATTTACTCGATCGCACCCGCTCCAAAAGACCGTAGCGGTGCAGAAGTGGTTTGCGATCAGCTGTTCGCACTCGTATCTCCAGATTCAAATCCTGCGAACTTTCTGGAGCAGCCGTCATGTACCTCAAATACGTCGACATGCCAGAAGACTGCTCAGCTTGGGAGTTCAGTAGCACGGCAACATTGCTCAGGCTGCTTCGGGCAACTTCTGCATGTATATGCCGCTGCATCAGGCTTGCCGCCGCTCGCGCCATATTTTCTCCAGCCGCTTGGCCATGCCGATGTATCGTTACCGAAAAACCCAGCCGCTGCCGTCTCGCCAGAGAAGCCCCGCAGATTTCGTCCTGTGTCGCCGCTGCGTAGACCAGTTCTGTCGTTTCTACACCAAACCGGTTTCGGCGAACGGTAGGGCGCAGCCTCTCAAGCTCTAAGCCGCTAAACACCATCAAATCTTCGTTTAGCGCGCCATCCCGGTCAGTCCATCCACTTGCGGCAATCCGTGCCTTTTCATCCACGGCAAGGGTAAGCAACGCTTGTTTCAGCTGGCGTAACTGATCTTCTGCGCCTTGCACCACGCCAGTTGACGCAGAATCATTTTCACCATGAGCCCAGCCGCCGATACCGATACAGCAACACATCGCGATCGCCTGCATCAATAGCGACAGCCGCCGAGGTTTCCGTTGTGTTGATTTGCGCCGGTCAAACATGGTGTTAGCGACCTGCGCTTGATCCCTGAAGATAATTCGTCACCAACTCATCTATGGTCCGTTGCGACAGT
>JAACDW010000102.1 GCA_009936775.1 Pseudomonadota bacterium | reverse complement strand
AGCCTACCAGCGGTTTGGAAAGCTACGCCCGGGTGATTCACTGCAAAATCAATCATTGCCAAGCAAGACGCCCACGAAACCCCGCTTGACCGGACGCAAGCCATCATGCTTCGGGTCTAAGCAGCACTGGATAGCCTGCAATTCGCTGCGCTAATATCGGTCTAGGACACGAAACGATCCCACGCACCGGTAACAGCCAACGTGCGGGTGGGTGGAAACACGTTGACGAACAACACATCGCCATCAGGCGAAAAGCACGCTCCCGCGAGCTCGGTTTGTAATCTCAACCGAGCCAATTCATACGGTACGCCTTGGGGAGTTAGGCCACGAAGATAGTTATCGACTTGGGCCGTATACTGGTCCTCACAGACAATGAGGTGACCATTAGGGGCGATGGTAAGGTTGTCGCCACTATTGAACAATTGGTGCGAGCGGCTCTCGAAGAATAAATCGACGATGTCTGCAGAACCGCGAAGACCAGGTTTCAAGCGAAATACCTGACCACACTTTTCACTGCCGCCGCTAGTAGAGCACACGAAAATCTCGCCATCGCCCATATGGATGCCTTCACCGCGAGCTATTATGGCAGCGCCTTTGGCTGCGGCTCGGTATCGCAAGTCGTCCTTAGGTGACTCCACCTGGTCAAGATCAATCCAGCGCACCTTTAGCGCTTCTCCAGATCGGATTGAGCGCGTATACCAATTTCGTGTGTCGGTAACTCCTTCAACCGCCATTGCCTGCAGCTGACCACCACGATGCAGACTGCCCCACTGTTCTGGTAGAAATCGATAAAGCACGCCGTCGTCTCGATCTTCTGTGAGGTAGACCGTGCCAGTTTTTGGGTCAACACAGGCTGCTTCATGATTAAACCGGCCCAATGCACGCAATGGCGAAGGATTTGTAAGTCCGGAAGCGTCTGCTGGCACCTCAAAAACCCAACCGTGCGCTTGGCCTAATCCTTCTCCATAACGCCCACCCGGATTGACCGGGGCCTCTTCACAACTCAACCAGCTATTCCAGGGCGTGATGCCTCCAGCACAATTCCTTATGGTGCCGCCAAGAGACCTAAACTGCCGCTTTACCGCCATAGACTCGCCGTCAAGCACGATATGGGTTGTTCCTCCGGGCAAAATACGTCCGTCCTTAGTGTCGAAACCCTTAGGAATGACAGCGCCGTCATCATCGTTGGGCCGAAGTTCGTGGTTACGCACCAAAATCAATTCGCCGTTTGTGCCCTGAAAACAACCCATGCCATCGGCTTTATCCGGCACTTTCCCGCCATCGTCCATGAGCTCCCCTAACTGTGACAACACCCGATAACTGAATCCCTCAGGGAGGTCTAAGAGGCCGTTGGGGTCACTTCTTAGCGGTCCATAGCCAAATGTGCCGGAGGTGGGAGTACTTGCGCTCTCAGCGCATCCAACTGGGGTTAACGCGGCAAAAGCTGCGCTGGTTTGTTCAATAAAACGACGGCGCGATATCAATTAAAATCTCCACAAAGTATTGAATTGCCTATACTAATGATGGGTGAGAAAGCCTGCTTTCAAAAGTTTGATTAACGGGAAACCAAAGTCTTGTCAGCCAGCTCAAACCTATTGTTCAAGTGGTTAATGCAGCGCGACTTTTTCTAGGGCCTGAACTATTGAATTACCTGTGCGATAAGAATTAACGCCTCGCCGATGTTCTTTATTACCACATGCCCATCTGTCTCCAATGGCCCGCGACAATATCGAGTCCGTTATTTCCCGCGAGAAGTCACTCAAATACCGCACTGAACGAAGGGGCCGTATCTTTATCGAGCGATGTTAGGGTTTCGATGTAAGAGTTTTATGACGTCAACCGCATCCCATAAATACACGGACCCGTCTTCAATAAGGTCTCTCTCGAGATCGAAGGTCTCGTCTTTTCTTAAACTGAAAGTAAAGGGGGCGCAACGCGCCACGGATTCAGGAAATTGCGCCGGTTCCAAATCGATAGAGAGTCTTGGGCATATCACGGCCCCAAACACTGAGAGAATTGCAAATAACCTATCCCAACTATAGAAAGTTCGGGGTCAACTGTTCTAAACCCGGTAGGGGTCAACCCCTCTAAGTCATTGATTTGGTAGGACCATCCGGATTCGAACCGGAGACCTCTACCATGTCAAGGTAGCGCTCTAACCAACTGAGCTATGGTCCTATAATCTGCAGCCGTCCTAGTATATCGCCCTCGGCGGCCCTGACACCAGTTGTTGTGAACCAAATGTTGCGCAACACCAATTTTTGTTGGGGGTTTAGCCAATCAAACGTTCTTGTTTTATCTGCATCAGCTGATCGCGCAGCGCCGCTGCCTCCTCGAACTCGAGATTTTGCGCATGGTCGAGCATCTGCTTTTCCATTTGCGCCAGCAATTTGCCGAGCGCCTTTGGGTTGTCTGGGATGGCCAGGGGCTTGGGCGCTGTGCCTTTCTTCGTCGCCCCCTTGCCGCGTTTTGGCGAGGTTGAGCGCGCGCCCTCCATTACGTCCGCAATGCGCTTGGTGATGGTCTTGGGCACGATACCGTGCTCTTCGTTATGGGCCATTTGCTTGATACGCCGGCGCTCAGTTTCATCCATGGCTCTGCGCATGGACCCTGTTATCTGATCGGCGTACAAAATCACTCGGCCGTGGGCATTACGTGCAGCGCGCCCCATGGTCTGAATCAGCGATCCTTCCGAGCGCAGGAAACCCTCTTTGTCGGCATCTAGTACAGCAACCAAACTTACTTCGGGCATGTCCAAGCCTTCGCGCAACAGATTAATGCCAACCAGCACATCAAATTCACCGAGGCGCAGATCGCGGATGATCTCCATGCGCTCGACGGTGTCGATATCCGAGTGCAAGTAGCGCACGCGGACATCGTGTTCACCTAGGTAGTCTGTTAAATCTTCTGCCATGCGTTTGGTCAGCGTAGTGACCAGCACACGCTCGTTGCCGGCAATCACCGTGCGGATTTCACCAAGCAGATCATCAACCTGACTGGTGGCAGGCTTGACCTCAACAGGCGGATCTACCAAGCCCGTGGGCCTAACCACTTGTTCGATAATCGGCGCATTCTGCTGAGTTTCGTATTTGCCGGGAGTGGCGCTGACAAAAATCATCTGCGGCGCAAGACGCTCCCACTCTTCAAAGCGCAGGGGGCGGTTATCCAGCGCCGACGGCAGCCTAAATCCATAGCCCACAAGGGTTTCCTTACGCGACCTATCACCCTTAAACATTGCGCCAATCTGTGGCACGGTGACATGCGACTCGTCCAATATCAGCAGTGCGTCCTCTGGCAGGTAGTCGAACAAAGTTGGCGGCGCTTCGCCCGGGCCACGACCGGACAAATACCGGGAGTAGTTTTCAATGCCAGAGCAGTAACCCAGCTCTTGGATCATTTCCAAGTCAAAACGCGTGCGCTGCTCCAGGCGCTGGGCTTCTACGAGCTTGTTTGCGGCGGTAAGGTCTTTTACGCGCTCGACCATTTCTTCTTTGATGTCATCAAGCACCCGCACCACTCGCTCGCGTGGTGTTACATAATGGCTTTTCGGAAAAATGGTATACCGAGGCAGTTTATTTAATACCTCGCCGGTAAGGGGGTCGAAGGTGGAGATTTCTTCTATCTCGTCATCGAACAGCGAGATACGCACGGCTTCCTTTTCCGATTCCGCCGGAAATACGTCAATCACATCACCGCGCACCCGGTAGGTACCACGCTGAAACGCCACATCGTTGCGCTCGTATTGCAGCTCCGTAAGGCGGTGCAGTACATCACGTTGGGCGAGCCGGTCGCCGCGATCTAGGTGCAGTACCATTTGCAGGTATGACTGGGGGTCACCCAAGCCGTAAATTGCCGACACTGAGGCGATAATGATGGCATCACGCCGCTGTAACAGTGCCTTGGTAGCGGACAGCCGCATCTGTTCGATGTGTGCGTTTACCGAGGAGTCTTTTTCAATGTAGGTGTCGGACGCCGGAACATAGGCCTCTGGCTGGTAATAGTCGTAATAGGAGACAAAGTACTCTACCGAGTTGTTGGGAAAGAATTCCTTGAACTCGCCATAGAGTTGGGCCGCGAGCGTTTTGTTGGGGGCCATGATCAACGCTGGCCGCTGCAGCCGCGATATGACGTTGGCGATAGAGAAGGTTTTGCCTGAGCCGGTGACCCCCAGCAACGTTTGGTGCGCTAGCCCTGCCTCAATGCCATCGACAAGGGTGTCGATGGCCAAGGGTTGATCGCCCGCAGGTTGAAACGGACTAACGACCTCTATTTTCGGTGACGATTCAGACACAGACGCTTGCGACTAGTCCTTGGCGGCGTAGTCAACTGGTTCCTCCGCTGCAGGCTCTTCTGCCGCAGGCTCTTCTGCTGCTGGCTCTTCTGCTGCTGGTTCCTCTGCCGCTGGTTCTTCTGCTGCTGGTTCTTCT
>JAACDW010000101.1 GCA_009936775.1 Pseudomonadota bacterium | reverse complement strand
GCCGCCCGGCTGTTTATGCTCAGTAGCGGCCGCCTTTACGGCAAACCATTAAAAGTAACGGCGCTGGCTGCTATCGACAGCGTCAACAATCGCGCTAACTTGTTGCAGGGGCTGCTGTTTGCCAACTTGCTCAACAGCAAGGCGCTGCAGGGCAACTTCCGTTTGCAGTGCCTGAGCGCGCCCTTTCGCGTTTACTCCGAAGGCGCGGTGAGTCCCCTAGCCGAGGCTGATCCGTTGCTGCGTCGTCTTATCGAAACCGAGCTAGACGATGTTGAGCGGCGTCGGCAAATTCTGACAGACCCCCAGTTTGTCGAAGCCTTTCGCGCCATGTGGTCGCGGGGTAAGAGTGGTTTCAACGTCGGGCACCTGCGGCGCAAGCTGCGGCTAGAAAAGGAATTTTTGACCCGCGATCTCAACGACATGCAGATTTATCGCTCCAGCGTGGCGTCATGGCCCGGTCAGACCATGGCTTGGATCTACCATCGCTATCAGGCGTGGTGTCGGAACAGCGACAGCCTTGACGATGCGGCAGAGGCAGAGGCCTTTACCGCGCTGGGCAAGAGTATCCGCGACGAGGGCGAGTTTTTTCTTGGCCTGTTGCGTCACTTTGATACGGACCTGCACTGGTGCTATGTGGCGGCCAACAAAGATCCTGAGGTAATAAAGCGCCTATTGCTGCATCCAAAACTGTTGCCGGGCTTTAATGACAGTGGCGCACATGTCACCAATATGGCCTTTTTCGACGGCAACTTACGGGCGCTGAAAATTGGCCTGCAGGAATCCGAGAATTGCTTTGCACATATGCTGTCGCGGCTCACCAGTGAGCCAGCGCAATTCTTCGGTCTTGGCGGCGTTGGCAGTCTAAGAGTGGGTAGCCGCGCCGACATGGTGTTACTTAACCCGCAACAGCTGGCCAGCTATGACGGAGAAGCCAGTGTGCAGTATCAGTACCGCGATGTATTCGACTGTCATCAATTGGTAAACCGCGCCGATGGCGTGGTCGGGGGCGTCTTTGTCGGCGGTGAGCGGGTATGGGATGGTGCAAGTTTTTGCGCTCAGCATGGGCAGCGTTCGCTGGCCGGTGCGCTGCGGGTTGGCGGTTCCAGCGCCTAGCACCTGTTTGATAGGCGGCGAAATGCGCATCAGTATGGCGAACACGGCACAGATTGGCCCCTTGCTTGGGACTGATACTGCACATTCGATCACCTTGCTGGCAGTCTCAAGGGCTTGGTGCCCCCAAAGACAAGGAGAATCGCAGTGAGCACAGCGCTTTCAGCCGAGCAGGATTCACAGGCCCAGCCGACTATTATACCGTTCCAGTTTCGCGGCGATGGCGCGGAGTACTTCAAAATCTGGATCGTCAACCTGTTGCTGACCATTCTGACCCTCGGTATTTACTCTGCTTGGGCCAAGGTCCGCAGCAACCGGTATTTTTATTCCAACGTCTATTTGGAGGATGAAAGCTTTCGCTACTTGGCGCAGCCCATGCAAATTCTCAAAGGCCGGTTGATCGCCGTCGGTTTTTTTGTGATCTATCTCTTGGCCGCCCAGTTCAGCACTTTGGTAGGCGTTGGCATGCTCGCGCTGCTGACCTTCGCAACTCCTTTCTTGGTAGTTCGCTCACTGGCATTTAATTTGCGTATGACTGGCTACCGTAATATTCGATTTCGCTTCGACGCCGGCTACGGCGCAGCGGTGATGGCGCTCTTGGTTTGGCCTTTTCTGGGCGTTCTTTCCCTTGGATTGCTTTACCCCTATGCCATGCTCAAGGCGCACCAGTTCATCGTGCGTAATGCAGCCTATGGCACAACATCCTTTGGTTATGAGGCGACGGCATGGGCCTATGGTCGTATCTTCTTGTACTTTTTGGGTATTTTATTGACTGCTGGTTTGCTCAGCTTGGTGATCGATTTCCTCTTTCAACCCGCACCGTTTGTTGTGATCGCGACGGGTGTGGTGATGGCGATGGGTTATCTGGTGGCCTTGGGTTACTTCACCGTAGCGCTGACCAATCTTTACTACACCTCGGCGGGGCTTGGTGTGCACGGGTTGTCCGCAGACCTCGAAATTCCGGGTTATCTGAGAATTTTTCTGACCAACGCATTGTTTGTTGTGTTGACACTCGGCCTGTATTTGCCCTTCGCCCAAGTGCGGATGGCGCGTTACCGAGCCGAGCATATTTATCTGCTGGCCAATGGGTCTCTCGATGACTTCGTCGCAGCGGAACGCAGTCAAGTCAACGCCTTGGGAGAGGAGATGGGTGAAGTCTTCGATTTTGATATTGGCGTGGTTTAACGCCTGTCGCTCTGCGTTGGGAGTTTGCTGACCATGGGCATTTTTACAGATGGTTAATGGCCGATTTGCAGATGGCATAACGTCCCAAGTGATTCAGGCCACACTCCTGCAGCAGGGCACATGGCTAGTGGTGCGCAGCGCTGATGGGGTGGTTTTGAACCGAACTCCGCAGGATGTCGCGACTCTGTCGACGCGCCTTGGCAACACACCGCGCACGGTAAGCCTGCAAGCCGACAAAGGGCATCCTACCTTCGAGACAAGCGATCACGCTGGGGTTGAATCGCTGCTGCCAAAGCAAAAGGGCGCTGTGAATTTTCTGCATAAGCTGGAAACACACCTTGGTCTTATCGGTGTCGCTACGGCGTTCACCTTGGCCGCCGTACTTTGGTTTGTCGCATACGCGGTCCCCACGGGTGCCAAAGTTGTGGCAATGACGCTGCCAGATCAACTGCTGGAGCAAGCGGGCGACCATAGCATCGGCGTGCTTGATCGCATCTACCTGAACCCAAGTGAGCTTAGCGCTGTCGAGCAAGCCCGGATACGCGAGGTGCTGGCGCCGCATATTCCTGTAGGGCCTGAGGCGCTGCATTTTCGCAGCTGGGTGCCTAACGCGCTGGCGCTACCCGATGGCAGCATTGTCTTTACGGACGAACTGATTGAGCTTGCCGAAAACGACGAAGAACTGATCGCCATCGCTTACCACGAACTTGGCCATGTAGAACACCGGCATCTGATACGCCGCTCGCTGCAGGACTCTGCCGTGCTGATCGGCTTGTTTTTGCTTACAGGCGATCTTGGCGGTGCTGATTTTTTGACCGGTATCACGGCGACTTTAGCGGATTTGGCCTACTCCATAGCATTTGAGCGCGAGGCGGACGATTATGCCCTCGATTCGCTGGCAGCCCTGGGCATCAGCAAGGATCATTACCGCAGCATCCTGCAGCGATTGGACGCTTGGTATAGCAAAGATTCTGAAGAAAGCGATAGCTCGCCATCAGCACTACAGTACCTTTCTACGCACCCGCAAACGGCCAATCGAATCCTGGCAATAGATGCCTATCAGCCCGATTCTTGAGTCGGACTGACAAGCACGGCGGCAAGGCGGTCAGCCCGGTTTCAAGGGCTAGTCCTTGGGCTGCCCCAAAATACGCTCGGCAATAATGTTGCGCTGAATATTCGGAGTGCCGCCACCAATCACGACATTGGGCCAGTTCAAGGCGCCCTTGGACCAGGTGCCGTTGTCCACGGCTTCCTCACCGCCCTTGAGCTGCAGGCCGGCCTGCCCCGATAACTCAATGGCGAAATCGTCCATCTCAATTTCTAGGCTGGCGCGGTGCAGCTTATTCACTGAGGTTTCAGAGGTAAGCGGTTCGCCCTTGATCTGCTTGGTTAAATAGCGCAGGCCATTGTATTTCATGGCCGAGATCTTCATCTCAAATTTGGCCACAGTGCGGCGAACCTTCGGATCTTCAGTAGCGGGCTTGCCCTGACGCTTACTGTTCTTAACCAACTCTTTGAGATCGTCGAGCTTGGCCTGTAGCTGGGTGACCTCGCCAATGCTCGAGCGCTCGTTTGCCAGCGCCGAAACCGTCACCTTCCAACCTTCGCCCTCTGCGCCAAGCCGGTTTTCGACCGGCACCTGCACATCGGTGAAGAAAATTTCCGCGAAGTGTTTGTCGCCCGCCATGTTCTGAATCGGGCGGACTTCCACTCCGGGTGCATCCATGGGGACCAGGAAGCAGGTAATGCCGTCATGTTTTGAGGTGACGTTGAAGTCTGTGCGGGTGAGCAAAATAATCCACTGTGACCAAGGCGCGCCGGTGGTCCAAATTTCTTGCCCATTCCCCACATAGTGGTCACCCTGTAACTCGGCCTTGCACTGAATAGCGGCCAAGTCTGAGCCGTGATTGGGTTCCGAGTAGCCGGTGCACCAAGTGACCTTACTGTCCAAAATATCTGGAATGAACTTTTGTTTTTGCTCTTCGGTACCGTATTCCATGATGCCCGGACCGACCCAAGCCAAGCCCATCATAGAGGTGCCCAGCGGCGGAGCCTTTGCCAGTGACATCTCTTCTTTTAAGATGGCCTGCTCCATAAGTCCGCCGTCGCTACCGCCGAATTCTTTCGGCCAAGCAAAGCCCACCCAGCCCTTGGCGCGAACTTTTTCTAGCCAAGTGGCAAGAAAATTTTTGTCCCGTTTTTCTTTTGGGGGCAGATTTTCTGTGATGAAGTCGCGCACTTCCTCGCGGAAAGACTGCTCGCGCGGTGTGTAGTCAAAGTCCATTACAGACCTCCTAATGTTGCAATTCTGTCCATGTGATAGTCCGAGTCGCCGTACATCGGACGCGCCCATTTCGAGCGCTTGAGATAAAGCTGGGCATCGTAGTCTGCGGTGAAGCCAATAGCGCCGTGCAGGCCTACCCCGTCGATGCCAATTTGTGCGAAGGCGTCAGAGGCATAGCCCTTAGCCATGGACACCGCCTTGGCTAGTTCTTCTGGGCTGTCGTCGACGGCCCAAGCCGCGAAGTAGCACAGCGAGCGATAGCTCTCTAGGTCCACAAACATATCAGCCAGGCGATGCTTGACCCCCTGATACTGGCCAATCGGCTTGCCGAACTGAATACGTTCCTTGGCGTATGTGCTGGTCATGCTAAGAACGGCAGCGCCCGCGCCGACCATCTCCGCAGTTGTTGCGACGCCGCCGCAGTCGGTTAAAAAGGCCAGTTGTGCCGGGCTTAAGGGCAGCAAGTCTGCAGCGTCGATTGCCGCGCCGCTGAGGTCGACGCTGGCCATAGGCTTAGTGCTGTCGATGGTGGGTTGCGCCGCGACCTGTACCTGATCTCGGCCTACTGCCGCCAATGCCAGGCCATCCGGTCCCTGCACGGCAAGCAGCAAATAGTCGGCAGCCAACGCGTCGTTAACGAAGGGCTTTTTGCCCTTTAGGCTGACCTTGCCGCCGGCAGTGGTGGCCGTCGCCGTGATCGCAGCCGGGTCGATCCAATTGGCTTCGTCATAGAGACCCAAGGTAACCACTGCTGCCCCGGAAGCCATGGCGGGCAGCCAGCGTGCTTTTTGTTCCTCCGAGGCACAGGCGACTATGGCGCTTGTAGCCAAAGCGTGGGAGGCAATGGGCAGGGGGCTCAGGCCCTCGGCAGCGGCTTCTAGCACCACAATGAGATCAATCCATTTCAAACCAAGCCCGCCGTAGCTTTCGGGAATGGTGAGACCCAGCCAGCCAAGGTCTGCGGCCTGCTGCCAGAGATCCTTGTCAAAAGCGTTTTCGCTGGCGCTTATCTCGCGCACTCGAGTCATCGGACAGGCCTCTTTCATAAAGCGCTGTACCTGATCCTTGAGGAGGTTTTGTTCTTCTGTAAATCCAAAGTTCATAGCATTTCCGTAAACGTAAGCAGGTTGGCCGTCTACAACAGGCTACCTTGATCTGGCTGATAACGCCGCTGGCTTCAAAGAATAATCTGACCCATGCGGCCATCGGCAGCCCTCAAGTCTAGCATCCTCAGATAAGGCCCGTTAAGCCGTGCTGCTCGCTTCGAAGACTGTTGAGTCGCGCACATCAGGCTCCGCTGGTGCCTCGCCCAGTTTCGGCGTGCGAGTTATGGGCGCTACAATGGATTTGAGTTCTGCCATCAAGGCAGGCTGATTTTTTAGCAGGGGGAAGAAATGGATTCGTTATTAGATTTTACCGGTAAGGTTGCCTTAGTCACCGGCGGTAGCCGCGGCCTCGGTCGTGAAATGGCACTGGCGCTGGCCCAGCGCGGGGCCGATGTCATCATTACGAGTCGCAAGGCAGAAGCCTGCGCAGCAGCAGCGGCAGAGATCGAGGCGCTGGGCCGACAGGCCATGGCCCATAGTTGCCACGTAGGGCATTGGGGCGAGATTGATGCCATGGTGGCAGCGGCCTACGAGCGCTTCGGCAAAATTGATATTTTGATCAACAACGCGGGCATGGCGCCGCTTTATGAGTCGCTGTCGTCGATTTCAGAAGAGTTGTTCGACAAAGTGGTTGGGGTGAATTTGAAAGGCCCTTTTCGCCTTATGGCGACCATTGGCGAACGTATGGCAGCGGGTGATGGCGGCAGTATTGTTAATGTTAGCAGTATCGCCTCGTTGCAGCCTTCACCGAATTCAGAACCCTATGGCGCGGCCAAGTCTGGCCTGAACGCTCTGACCCGCTCCTTTGCCTTTGCTTTTGGTCCCAATGTGCGGGTCAACGGCATTGCCGCCGGGCCGTTTCTCACCGACATCTCCAAGGCTTGGGATATGGAAGCGTTTGAAAGACAAGCCAAGTCTCGCCATGCATTAAAGCGTGGCGGCCAGCCGGATGAGATTGTTGGCGCTGCCCTCTACCTTGCCGGTCCCGGTGGCAGCTTTACCACGGGCACTGTGATTCGTGTGGATGGCGGAACACCCTAGCGCTATTGAGCAGCAGCCAAAGCCTGTTGACTGCGGCAGTCATTGACGAGCGCGAATAAACGCGCTGGTGGCAGCCACTATGGCCGCGCCAAAGTCCCGTGCATACACAGCGTTCAAGGTCGACAGGCCGCCGGGGTTCGCAAGGTTTACCTCCATGAGCGTTGTGCCCACGGTGTCAATGGCCGCAAAGCCAATATGCTGGTCCAGCAGATCGGCCCTTATATCGTTTACGAGCGCAGTTTGGTCCGCGCTCAGTGTTGTCGCCTCGGCCTTGGCCTGCTGCGCGAGGTTTGCATGCAACCCGTCGTCTGGTACGCGCAGGTAACTGCCAATAATTTCACCGCCTGCTACCAAGGTGCGGGTCTCACCTTGGGTTATTTCGGGCACAAAGCGTTGCAGTACGAAGTATTCGCCCGGCTGCTCGGCCATCACTGCGCGGACGCTGGCGGTGGCATCGGCGGCAATTCGGATAACACCCTCACCATAACTTCCTGCCAGGGGTTTAAGCACCCAGTCACCGGTCTCGCGCTGCATCGCGTCGACCAGAGTGGCGCTGTCCGCGGCGATATGGCTCAGCGCCTGTCGCTCGCTCCATGCGGCCTTGCCGTGTTGCAGTAACATGGCGGCGACCGGGTTAATCAGCCGACGCGGCGGCAGTTCGTGTAGCAGTTGCACCCAATCCAAAAAGCCTGCACGCGGGCCAAAGCCGATGGGCCAGATTAGCGAGTACTCGCTCAGTGGCTTACTGCTGCAGGCCAGTCCTTGGGGTGTGCGATGAATGTTGCGGTGTGGGGCCTCGCTGACCTGCCAGCCCGCGCTGTGAAACGCCTGGGGCAGTGTCAGCGCGTTGTCACTACGTATCGGTCGGCCACTGGGGTGGGGTGAAATTAAGAATAGAATATGCGGTGTCATGAGCTGCGTCGGTGATGGTGGTGCAATGTCGTTATCGATGGTATGCAGAGCATGTCAGGGTCGGCGCGTTAACGCAGGTCAAAAATGTGGCGTTTGTGACCACCCAAGGTTTGGCTTTATCATCGCCACCCGATTCGATGTTGGTAGTAAATGTGATCAACAATACCGATACATTGCCAGACTATACCCTCGCGCCAGAGCAGGTGCCCTTGGTTGGCAGTCTGGCCCTCGGCGATGCTGAGCGCGACATGCTCAAGGCGCGCATTGCCGACAAGCTACAAAGCCAGGGGTTCGCCCTAGTCGCCCATTACTATGTCGATGGGGATATCCAAGATCTTGCCGAGCAAACTGGTGGCTGTGTAGCTGACTCGCTGGAGATGGCGCGCTTTGGCCGTGATCATGCGGCCAGCCAGCTGCTAGTGGCTGGCGTGCGCTTTATGGGCGAAACCGCCAAAATTCTGTCGCCCGAGAAACGCATTTTTATGCCTACGCTGGAAGCCGAGTGCTCGTTGGACCTGGGCTGCCCGCCGGATGCTTTCGCCGAATTTACCGCCCTGCACCCAGACCGCACGGTGGTGGTTTACGCGAATACCTCGGCGCGGGTAAAGGCGCCGGCGGATTGGGTGGTCACCAGTAGCTGCGCTCTAGATATTGTCAGTAGCCTGAAAGCCAAGGGTGAGAAAATACTCTGGGCGCCAGACAAGCACCTGGGCGGCTACATACAACAGCAAACCCAAGCCGATATGCTGCTGTGGAGCGGTGCCTGCGTGGTGCATGAGGAATTCAAATCCAAGGCGCTGGATGATTTGCGCAAAGTTTATCCCGATGCCGGTGTACTGGTGCATCCTGAATCGCCAAGTGCGGTGATTGCTGCGGCCGATGTGGTGGGCTCCACCAAGGCCATTGTGGATGCTGCTGCGGGTATGCCTAATGAGACCTTTATTGTTGCCACCGATCGCGGCATTTTTCATAAGCTGCGCCAGCACAATCCCGGCAAAACATTTATTGAAGCGCCTACCGCGGGCGATGGTGCCACTTGCCGTTCTTGCGCTCATTGCCCGTGGATGGCCATGAACGAACTGCGCGCTCTCGATCGAGTGTTAAGCGAAACCGCGTATCGACAGCAGTGTGAGATTCATGTTGAGCCAGCCTTAGCCGTGCAGGCCAAGCGGCCCCTAGATCGCATGTTGTCGTTTCAGGCGGGTTAACCCTGATTGGCGCGGATCTCCGTGCGTAAATCGGCAATGCGTTGGGTCACCTTGGTATGCAGTTGTCGGTTGCCGCCGGCTACTAGGTTTTTTGCATATTCCAAGTGCTGAATGGCGCGATGCGCAGCACCGTTTAAGTAAAAGTACTCGGCCCGAGCAAGATGCACTGCGGTGACATTGCCTGCCAGACCTGAAGTTTCGGCCAGTTCAAACCACACATGGGTATCGTTTTGCCGCAGTTTCGATAGCTGGGTATAAAT
>JAACDW010000100.1 GCA_009936775.1 Pseudomonadota bacterium | reverse complement strand
AAGCGCCTCTATCAGGCTGCGATGGCCACGGTGAACGCCATCAAAGTTACCCACCGTCAGCACGCAGCCACGGTGCTGAGGACGGATGTTGTGCAGACCGTTGATGATTTTCATAACCAATTATAGGCCGATGCCTATCGCTAAGGCAGCCTTTGATGGCACGAACTTTGGCGGCGGCGAAGGCCGCAACGCACTTGCATCAACAGCCTAATTGGATGCTGCCAGAAAGTGTCGAGGTCGCACGCCGAGCAGCAGCAGCACGGCAATGTAGCCAGTCACGCCTACAGCGCAGGTCATCAGCACCTGTAGCGCGCGCGTATCGCCTGGCATTGCCAGCCATTGCTCGGTAGACAGTCCTGAACCCGCCTGACTGAGCGTGAGGCCAGCAATAAGCCCGGCGCAGGCAATGAGCGTACGTAACAGTACGAATATGACCTCGGTATCGAATTTGATCCAACCGCGTCGGTAGAGGCCGAAAGATAGCAAACCCGCATGAGTCCATGCTGACAGGGCAGTAGCTAAGGCTAAGCCCACGTGGCCGAGGGTCTGAAATGTTGCCAGGCTACCGATAAGGTTAACCACCACAGCCGCTGCCGCATAACGAAAGGGTGTCTGCGTATCTTGATGCGCAAAAAAAGCCGGTGCCAATACTTTGACGAGCACAAAGCCCGGCAATGCGATGGCGAACATTTGCAGCGCCTGCCCCGCCATCACCACGTCATGGCCGGTCATCGCGCTACCGGCAAACGTCATATACAAAAACGCCAGCAGCGGCTCCGCTAACAGATACAGGGCGATGGCGGCAGGCAATCCCAACATGAGCCCAAGACCAAAGCCCCAATTCATGGTGCGCAAAAAGCCGTTGTAATCTGCTGCGGTCACCAGCCGCGATAAATGCGGCAGCATAACCGTGCCCAAGGCGACGGCAATCAAACCTACCGGCAGTTCCAACAGACGGTCGGCGTAATACAGCCAAGCGATACTGCCCGTTGCCAGCGTGGAGGCAATAATCGTATTCACCAAGGCATTTATCTGCCCTACCGAGGCAGAAAATATGGCCGGCAGCAGCAGTCTGCCGACCTGCCTAACACCCGCATGCTCTGTGCCTAGTTGGGGCCGTGGTAAAAGATCCATGCGGCTTAAAGAAGGTAGCTGCATTAGCCACTGCACAATACCCGCCACCAACACACCCCAGGCAAGAATGACAATGGGTTCGGCTGTCAAGCTTCCAGTCAGTGCCAGCAGGGCTGCAATGGTTAGGCAAAGATTGAGCATTACTGGGGTAAAGGCGGGTAAGGCAAACCGACCATGAGCGTTGAGAATGGCACCGGCATAAGCGGTCAACGAGATCAGGCCTAAATAGGGGAAGGTAATGCGCACCAGCTCCGTAAGCTGGGCGAAGCGCTGAGGGTGGTCGATGAAACCGGGCGCGAATACTGCGGCTAACGGGCCTGCCAACGCGACTCCAGCAACGACAACCAGCAGCAGGGTGAAGGCACAAACGCCGGAGAGCTGAGCCAAAAACAGGCGTAACTCCGTGTGCCCCTTGGCCTTGTACTCGACCAACACCGGTACAAAGGCTTGATTGAACGCCCCTTCGGCGAACAAGCGGCGGAAGAAGTGGGGGATGCGAAAAGCGACAAAGAACAAATCGGCTGCCGCAGAGGCGCCAAACAGATAGGCCAGCATGACATCGCGGACCAAACCGCTTAACCGTGACAGCAAAGTCATGCCGGCTACTGCGCCGACGCGCCGATTCAGCGGTGCAGGGGCCGAATCATCTTCCTCACTATTACTGAACTGATGGTTAATTGCCTTTCCTTCTGCACATTGCGCGGTTGACATATCACCGGCGTGGCGGCATTCTCCCGCCTCTTTTTTTCGGTCCCCACGAGGAGCTACCTTGGCTAACAGTCCACAAGCACGCAAGCGCGCAAAGCAATCAGAGAAGCGCCGAGCACATAACGCCAGCCAACGGTCCATGGTGCGCACCTATATTAAGCGCGTGCACGGTGCCGTGGAGGCCAACGACGCTGAAGCTGCTGGTACCGCCCTCTCTCAGGCCATGCCGATCATAGACAAAATGGTCACCAAGGGCATCATGCATAAAAATCAGGCAGCGCGGCAAAAGTCCCGGCTGAACAAGCGCGTCAAGGCGCTGTCTGCCTAGACCCTGAAGCCATCGAGTCTTGTATCACTGGACTCTTGTACAACTGGACTCCCTCCTATCTAGGTCGATAACCGCCCCAGATCGTGCACGCTTCTAGCTGCCAGCAAGCGCCGACGCCACGGCGCGTTAAACCAGTACTAAGTTATCTCGATGTACTACCTCAGCTTCTGCCGCATAGCCAATTGCTGCGGCATATTGGTCGCTACCTAAGCCCTTAATCACCGCAACCTCTGCGGCCGCGTAGTTGCTCAATCCTTGGGCAATGACCACGCCACCTTGATCTACACAGCGCACGACATCCCCTCGACCATAGCTGCCACGGGTATCGACAATGCCAGCGGCCAATAGACTGACCCCGCGCTGTTGCAGAGCGTTGACCGCACCCGGGTCGAGCACGATGTCGCCCTTCGCCCGAAGTTGGCCCGCAATCCAGCGCTTGCGCGCTGCCAGCGGAGACATTTCAGCGTAAAGCAAGGTGCCTATATTCTCGCCGCCGAGCAATCGACCCAACACTTGCTCGACATGTCCAGAAGCGATCACCGTGTGCGCTCCGGAACGTGCCGCCAAGCGCGCCGCACGGATCTTTGTCACCATACCGCCGCGCCCAAGAGTCCCTGCGCTGTCGCCGGCCATTGCCGCCAGCGCAGCATCTGTCGCTGCAGCATTTTCAATTCGACTGGCGTTCTCGTCGAGACGTGGATCGGCACTGAACAGGCCTGCTACATCGGTCAAAATGACCAGTAGATCCGCTTCCACCAAGTTCGCCACTAGGGCCGCCAAGGTATCGTTGTCGCCAAAGCGAATCTCATCTGTGGCAACCGTATCATTCTCATTGATGATGGGCACCACTGACACATCTGTGAGCGTTTTTAGTGTCGCTCGGGCATTCAGATAGCGCTGACGGTCGGCCAGATCTTCGTGGGTCAGCATAATCATCGCGGAACCGCAGCCGAGCGCTTTCAGCGTTTCCTCGTAAGCCTGCAGCAACCCAATCTGGCCCACTGCGGCGGCGGCTTGAAGTCGGTGTACTTGCGCTGGCCGACTGGACCAGCCTAAACGCATGCAGCCTTCGGCGATGGCTCCAGACGAAACCAAGATCACTTCCTTGCCTGCGCTCATGAGCTGCGCAATTTGCCTGCAGTAGCTCTGGATTTTCTCTTGCTCTAGGCCTGTTTCAAGGCTGGTCAGTAGCGAACTGCCAACTTTGACCACAATGCGCTTTGCCGCTGCCAAATCCGTGCGCGTGAAGACGCCACTATTCGCGGACATAAACCACCTCGGTGTCGCCTTCTTGCCGGTCGTCGAATTCATCATCCGTCAAATCAGTATCTAATCCATCGTCTTCCGACTCATCGCCAAGACGTCGACGTTCACGCATACGCTCAGAGTGCGTGAACACATCGTCGCTGATGCGACGTTCGAGTTGCTGTAAGTACTCCGCCATGTCCGGATCTTCTTGGGCCTGCAGGCGCTGTTCGTTGAGCAACTGCATGAGATCGTTTTTGAGTTCGTCCAGGCCGATATCTCCCAGAGCCGAAACACTGTAAACGGGACGGTCAGGAGAGGTTTCAGCCATTTCCTGCCGCAATTCCTGCAGTGCTGTCTCATCGAGTTGATCAACCTTGGACAGCGCCAGCCAAATAGGGCGTTCGGTAAGCGCCTCGGAGTACGCGGCCAGTTCCTGCTCTATGGCTAGGGCGTTGTCCACCGGGTCGCTTTGGTCCTCGGGCGCCACATCCACCAGATGCAGCAGCACCTTGGTGCGCGACAGGTGCCGCAAAAATTGCGCCCCCAAACCAGCGCCCTGAGCCGCGCCAACAATGAGGCCGGGGATGTCGGCCATAACAAAACTGGCATCCGCTGCAATACGTACAACACCCAGACTTGGGACCAATGTGGTAAACGGGTAATCGGCAACCTTGGGGTTGGCAGCGGACACCTGACCAATAAGAGTGGACTTTCCTGCGTTTGGCAGACCCAGCAGTCCAACCTCGGCCAGAAGTTTGAGCTGTAGGCGCAGACGCCGGATATCGCCAAGCTGGCCCGGCGTAGTTTTACGCGGCGCACGGTTGGTGCTGGACTTAAAAGTCGCGTTGCCTAGGCCCCGGGAGCCGCCCTCGGCAACCAGCAGGCGCTGTCCGGGGCTGCTCAGATCGCCAAGCACCTCTTGGGTTTCCTCGTCGACAACCGTAGTACCCATGGGCACTTTGACCAAAATATCCTCACCTCCGGCACCAGTTTTGTTGCGGCTGCCACCGCCATGGCCATTACGCGCCTGATAGGCGGGCTGGTAGCGAAAGTCGATTAGGGTGTTAAGGGCTTCATCGGCGAGCAAATAGACCGACCCGCCATCACCGCCATTGCCGCCATCGGGGCCACCGCGCTCGACATACTTTTCGCGGCGGAAACTCAGGCAGCCATTGCCCCCCTTACCGGCTTGGACTCTTATGCTCGCTTCATCGATAAATTGCATGCATCACCTTGAGGCGTGGTGTGTCTCAACCTTACCCGAACAGACCGCAGAGACAAAAAACCCCGCAGGAGCGGGGATTTTCATAAGGTGCTGCCGCTGCCTTAAACGCTGCGCCTGGCCGACGCTAGCGCGCACGAGTGTTAGGCAGCCGGCACTATGTTGACGGTTTTGCGGCGCAGATGGCCCTTAACCGTAAACTGCACTTCGCCGTCAGCCTTGGCGAAAAGTGTGTGGTCACGGCCACAGCCAACGTTTTCACCTGGATGAAACTTGGTGCCGCGCTGGCGCACGATGATGTTACCCGCGACAACTTTCTGACCGCCAAATTTTTTGACGCCCAGTCGTTTCGACTCCGAATCGCGACCGTTGCGGGTACTTCCGCCTGCTTTTTTATGTGCCATAAGTCTGTCTACTTATCTCTTTATGCTGTTTCAGCTGTTTACTCTGCGCTGCTACGTCGTTCGCTACGCTGCCTTGATCTGCTGCGCACCTGTCTAGGCAGAGATAGCGGTAATTTTCACTTCGGTAAACCACTGGCGATGCCCCTGACGACGCAGAAAATCTTTGCGGCGCTTGAACTTGATAACCCGTACTTTCTTGGCGCGATCTGTTCGCACCACTTCGGCGGTTACCTCGCCTGCGTCAACGTAGGGCGCACCCACATTCACGTCGTCACCGTTGGCGACCAGCAGTACCTTATCGAATACAACTTCCTCGCCAGGTTCTGCGGTCAGCATTTCGAGCTTTACCACATCGCCTTCGCTTACGCGGTGCTGCTTACCGCCACTTTGAAATACTGCAAACATATTGTTCTCCGGGAAACGAACCCTCGCCACCTGTACAATCTTTGGCATGCCGAACGGCTTTCGTCCGCCCCGCCCTTTTCTGGAAGGCGCAAATTCTACGGGTATCAGGCGGTGATTACAACGCGCTAAACGCCTACACCGCGACTATTGGAAGCCGACCATAATACCTGTGCGGTCGCAGCCGCAATCATCGACGCAAACACCCCAAGCAGCCCATTTTTGGCATACTGCTGGCGCAGTTACTTGACGATCTGTTTATACTGCCGTTTTCCCTATGCGCGCTGGAGTTGCGGAGCGGTCAGGGTTTTGAGCAACACCAGACGGAACACAGTCAGCAAAACCATGCAGCTTTTCGCATCAGCACCACACGACAATGCCGCTAGCCCTCTGGCCGCTATCTATGCGCTAGTTGCTGAGGAATTCAACGAGGTCAACAGCCTTATCCCGCAGCGCCTGACATCAGATGTCGCGATGGTTGAAGAAATCGGCCATTACATCGTGGCCAGTGGTGGCAAGCGCCTGCGGCCAATGCTGGTCTTGCTGGGCAGCCAAGTCCTTGGCTTTCAGGGCAATGATCACATCAAATTGGCCGCCATTATCGAATTTTTGCATACCGCCACACTGCTTCATGACGATGTGGTGGACAAATCAACTCTGCGGCGTGGCCGCGCCACCGCCAATGACAAATGGGGTAACGCTCCCAGCGTCTTAGTCGGCGATTTTTTATACTCACGAGCCTTTCAGCTGATGGTCGAGTTGGCCAGCTTAGATGTGATGGGCGTGCTTGCCAGCGCTACCAACACAATCGCTGAAGGCGAGGTTATGCAGCTTGCAAACATTGGCAATTGTGCGATGAGCGAAGACGACTACCGTGACGTCATCCGCTGCAAAACCGCCTTACTGTTCGAAGCCGCCTCCCACACCGGCGCACTGCTCGCGGCAGAACAGTCAAGCGGGCCAGCCGTTGACGCCAAAGCGGTGGGCGCACTTCAGAACTATGGCATGCACTTTGGGATGGCATATCAGTTGATCGACGATTGGCTCGATTACGCTGGCGACCCAGAACTGATGGGCAAGAATGTTGGTGATGATCTGGCCGAGGGCAAGCTCACACTGCCCTTAATTCAAGCCCTAAAAGTTGCGCCCGCAGGCGACCAAGCCTTCATTCGTGACGCTATCAATGCGCGTTCTTGCGACAGCATTGCACGCATCTCCGATATCGTTACCCGCTGCGGAGCGTTGGACTACACCCGCGCGTCGGCGGTCACCGAGGGCAAGCAAGCAATTGCCCAGCTGGACGACTTACCAGCCAACTCTTATTGCGATGCGCTACGTGCGCTCACAGATCACTCGCTCTCCAGACTGAATTGACCGCCTATCCTCGCGTTTTTATGCCTTACCGAGTTGCAGGATTATGACTCCAAGCGTTGAAGATCTTTGGTTTATCCCACTGGGTGGCAGCGGTGAAATTGGGATGAACCTGAACCTTTTCGGCCACGACGGCCGCTGGCTGATGGTGGACTGCGGTGTCACCTTTGAGGAAACCGTCGGCGGCAACGAAGTGCAAATGCCGGATCCGCAGTTTATTGCCGATCGCGCCGACTCCTTGGTCGGCATCGTTGCGACCCATGCGCATATGGATCATATCGGCGCACTGCCCTATCTGGCGGACCAATTTGACTGTCCGATTTACACCACGTCGTTCACTGCCCAGGTGCTGAGGCCCAAGCTGCGTGAGGCAGGCTGCCAAGCCCAACTGCGCGTGGTTGAACCGCGGGCGCAACTGGCGCTTGGGCCGTTTAGCCTGCGCTGGCTGCCGATAACCCACTCTACTCCCGAGACCAACGGCCTGCTGATCGAAACAGCCGCTGGCACCATAGTGCATACCGCAGACTGGAAGATTGATCCCGCTCCAGTGGTTGGCGAGGGATTTGACCAGCCAATGTGGCAGGCGCTGAGCAACAAAACCATAGACGCGGTGATTTGCGACTCCACCAATGCACTGAATTTAGGTCACTCCCTGTCCGAGGCCGATCTGTATGAGGGTCTGTTGGAAGAGGTTAGTGCAAGCACCGGCCGAGTCGCCATTGGCTGTTTTGCAAGTAACATTGCGCGGCTGCAAACCCTTGGGCGGGTGGCGAGCGCGAGTGGCCGCTATCTGTGCCTGCTCGGACGCTCTCTCATTGCCATGACCGCAGCAGCCAAGGCGTGCGGGTATCTCACCGAAGACTTTGAGCCCATACCGCCCAATGACCTAGGCTACCTGCCCGCTCACGAGGTAATGATTTTAGCCACCGGCAGTCAGGGCGAACCTGGGGCTGCGTTGACTCGACTGGCGGCCAACCGGCACCCTATTCTGGAGCTGGACCGAGGTGACCGCGTGATATTCAGTGCCAAGGCCATACCCGGCAACGAGACACGTATTGCCGCCATGGAAGCAGGTTTTGCAGCATCGGGTGTCGAGATCGTCCATGCCCATCGCAGCAACTTACCCCTGCACGCATCGGGGCATCCCAATGCCGAAGAACTGACCCATATGTATCAGTGGCTGCGGCCCGCTGTAGCCGTCCCTGTGCACGGTGAGGCCGCGCATATGCAAGCAAACGCAGAGCTTGCAAGCCGGGCAGGTATCGCGCGTCAATTGGTCGGAGAAAATGGCGATTTGTTTCGCCTTGCGCCCATGCCAAGTATTTTGCGCCGAGCGGTAGCCGTGGGCCGGTTGTTTGAGGACAAAGGCAGGTTACGCCGAGTTTAGGGCCGTCGCCCTGCCAAGGGGCTACTGCGTTTTGGCAGGCTGCTCTTCTGGGCAGGCAAATATCGCGCGGTCGCTAGCGCCTACTTCTTGTCCATCGCATTTCATACAGCAACTAAAAACTGACAACACCGGGATCATGGCAAAGGCCGAAATCAACATGCCCACAGCTTCTAACATCATACCGCTGCGATACCATTGCTCGTGAAAATGGTCGACGATTCGGAAGAAAGCCGCGAAGTAAAAAAACATAGCGATCACCGTGGCGCAAGCCAAGGCCCGTGCCCAGCCAAAACCGATGTTGGGGCGTGAGCTTGCTAGGGCCAGTAGCGCACCGCCGAAATATATCGCAGTCAAAATAGGCGTTTTCGGTATAAATATATGCAAAATGCCCAAGGCCAGCAGCACACAACCGATGATTCCGTTAACTAATCGCACCCTCTCTCCACCGTTGCTCCCTCTTTCTACCGCTACCCGCAGGCTTGCCGGGCACTGGAAAATGGAACACCCACCGCGCAGTGTCAACAGTTTCGTTACGAAAAGTGACAATTTCTCCGACTCAATGTTGACCCAAAGTGGTTTGCAATTCGCCGATATCGCCGCTCAAGGTGGACGAGGCTGACATGAGTTGGGAGCGAAATTAGGCTACTGGTGTCAGAGTCCAATCTGGCACGCCGCTGTCGAGCTGCACGCCAAAACTGTTCAGAGCCATGCTCACCAAGTTGTACTGGCCTACCGTAAATACCAGGTCCATCAACTGCTGCTGGTTCAGATGCTCGCTCAAACCCTGCCATGTGGTATCGGCAATATGCGCGTCGGCATGCAGCTCGTCGGTAGCCTGTAGCAGCAAGCGAAACAGGGGCGATAGTCCGGGCGTTTGCGGCCCGGTCTTGCTGTAAAGAATTTCTTCGTCGCTCATACCCACTTGCCTGGCGATGACCACATGCTGCCCCCACTCGTAGCCAGACTGACACAGATAGCCAATGCGCAGAATCTCCAACTCACGCGCCTGCTCAGACAAGGTAGATTTGCCCAGAATGTGATTGGCGAACACCATCCAGCGCCGTGCCAAGCTAGAGTGGTTGGCCAAGGTGCGGAAAATGTTGAGCACCCGACCGCGCTCGGCGATGGGGGTCAGCAGGGCCTTCGCCTCTGCATCCCACTGGTCTTGATCCAGAGGTTGAATCCTTGGGGTTTTCATGCGCATGGTGTCGCTCCTGAAAACGTCAATATAACCAAGTCTGGGTATGCAAAGCACGCGCGGCCCTAGGTCGGTAAGCTTGGCAGGGAAGAATCGTGGCGTCAGGATATCGCAGCCCTCAGGAGACCTTAAACGTTGAAGCACCTGCTGATCGTATTTCACTCGAAAACCGGCAACACCCAACACTTGGCTGAGGCCGTGATTCGAGGTGCAAACGCCACCGAAGCCGGCGCTGTCGTGGTGCGAGCGCTTCGTGCAGCAGAGGCAGGACCCGCCGATCTGCTCTGGGCCGACGCGTTGTTGCTTGGAACGCCAGAGAACTTTGGCTACCTTTCTGGCGCACTCAAGGACTTTCTCGATCGCACGTTTTACGAAGTTGAAGGCAAACTAAAGCCCCTGCCCTACGCCATGTTCGTCAGTGCGGGCAATGACGGCAGTGGCGCTGTGCGGGCCATGCAGCGCATTGCCAACGGCTACCCTTTTATCGAGGTGCAAGAGCCGATCATCGTAGCAGGCGTGCCCACCGCCGCCGACCTTACAGCCTGCGAAGCCCTTGGCTTAGGCATGGCCATGGGCACTGATATGGTGATTTTTTAACCGCTGTCTGGGGACGTGGCGCCGCTCCGCCCACAAGCCCCGCTGCTGCAGCCCGCCCAGTAAAGGCTTTGCCGAAAGTCACCTAGGATCTGACTTTTTTCACTCTTTCTTGTTATCGGCATGAGTATCATCGCACCACATTCGTTTGAAGAACCCGCTTTTGCCAACGCCTACCGCAAAAATTTGCCACAGCATATGCGATATCGACCCCGTCGAATGGGACCGCTGCGCTGCAGGCAGTGGCGCCTATAATCCCTTTACCAGCCACGCCTTTTTGCATGCACTCGAGCGAAGCGGCAGCGTCAGTCGCGATACCGGTTGGCAACCCTTTCATGTGGCGGTTGAAGAGGGTGAAACTCTGCTTGGCGTGGTGCCGTTGTATCTCAAGAACCACAGTCAGGGTGAATATGTATTCGACTACGCTTGGGCGGACGCTTGGCATCGCGCGGGTCATAGTTATTACCCCAAGCTACAAAGCAGTATTCCCTTCACTCCCGCGACCTGCCCCAAACTCCTTTGCGCCAACGGCAGCCTGGCGCATCAAGAGCTACTGCTGGACGCCTGTTTGCAGGTTGCGCAGCAAGCCAAGGTCAGTTCGCTGCATATGACTTTTTTGCCGCAAGCCCAGTGGCAGCAGGCCGCTGAAGCTGGGCTGCTGCAGCGCATGGACCAACAGTTCCACTGGCACAATGCAAGCTATGCAAGTTTCGATGACTTCCTGCTGCAACTGGCCTCCAAAAAACGCAAGAACCTGAGGCGCGAGCGCCGCGAGGCCTTGGCCGACGACATCACCATTGAATGGCTGACAGGTGCCGACCTGACCGAGGCCCATTGGGACGCCTTCTATCAGTTTTATCTCGACACTGGCGAACGAAAATGGGGGAGTCCCTACCTCAGCCGCGAATTTTTTTCCTTAGCCAGCGCCAGCATGAGCGAAGATATCCTGCTGATCATGGCAAAACGCGAAGGTCGCTTCATTGCCGGTGCGCTGAACTTTATTGGCGGCGAGACCCTATTCGGCCGCAACTGGGGCTGTATTGAAGACCACCGATTCCTGCACTTTGAAGTCTGTTACTACCAAGCCATAGACTTCGCTATCGCGCGCGGGCTCGCACGAGTGGAAGCAGGCGCGCAAGGCGGTCATAAGGTCGTGCGCGGCTACCTGCCCGAAGCCACCTACAGCGCGCACTGGATCGCCGACCCGGGTTTCCGCGACGCAGTGGCCCGATTTTTAGAGGAAGAACGGCGTTATGTTGCCGAGGATATTGCCCATGTCGAAGAACGCAGTCCGTTTAACGCCACCATCGACCTATCGACGATTCGCGGAGGGTGAGCGGCAAATGATCGGCGCTTGGTTTATTATGGCGGGTGCGCTCACTTAGCGGCTCACGAACCCGGTTTAGATGATGACAACGACGATTAAGTCCATTCTCCAGCACCATACCCCCATCGATACCAATGTAACGGTACAGGGCTGGCTGCGCTCGCGTCGCTCGTCCAAGGGCGGCTTTTCGTTTTTGCACATTCACGACGGCAGCTGTTTCGGCACTGTGCAGGCTGTTGCAGACGACACCCTGAGCAACTATTCGGAAATCACTGAAACCAGCACAGGCTGCTCGGTTTCGGTCTGCGGCAAGTTAGTGGCGTCCCAGGGCAAAGGCCAAGACCGCGAAATACAGGCCAGTCAGGTCATTATTCACGGCATGGTGGACGAGCCGGAATCCTATCCCATCAGCAAGAAACAGCACTCCTTTGAGTACCTACGCGGCGTCGCCCATTTGCGACCGCGCACCAATACCTTTGGCGCGCTGACGCGCATTCGCCACGCCCTAAGCGCACAGGTACACGACTATTTTGATCGCAATGACTTTTGCTGGGTCAATACACCCATTATCACTGCCAGCGATTGTGAGGGCGCGGGGGATTTATTCCGAGTCTCCACCCTGGAGCAGATTCAACAAGGCAACGCGGCCCAGTTCGGCGATGATTTTTTCGGCAGCGAAGCCTTTCTTACCGTCAGCGGCCAACTGAATCTGGAGAGCTATGCTTGTGCCATGGGCAAGGTCTACACCTTTGGCCCGACATTTCGCGCAGAAAATTCCAACACCAGCCGACATCTCGCCGAGTT
>JAACDW010000099.1 GCA_009936775.1 Pseudomonadota bacterium | reverse complement strand
TGGTAGTGTTCGTCCACAAAGGTCTCTACCGCTTCGATGGTGGCATATACCCATTGGTCACTGATCAGTGCTGGAATGGCACCGATCAGCCAGCCTGCCATGCGCCAAGGCCACTGCAGCCGCGAGCGCTCAGAACTCGGCAGTATGCTTTCGATTAGGCCGAGATGTTTTTGCTCGGTGGTCAGATGCTCAGCAGCGAAGGCGCGCACCGAGGCGCTAGTGGATACCGCCAAGATGCCCCTGTATATCATCACCGCGCCCAGCTCGCCGGCATGATCCGAGCGCAACTCGGCAATCAGCCAAGGTGGGCTGGTAGCGCGGTCGATGGTGCAAGCCGAAACGCTCATGGAACCTCCTCAAAGAAGCAGCATGCTACAAAAGACCCGCAGTGGATGGATGTCAGTAATGCGACCGAGTCTTAGACACATTGGGACACTTTTGGATATGTGGGCGCCGCTTTGCACGGCTAAGGTCTAGACGCGAAAATGTCTTTTTCTGCGCGCTGAATTGAGTAGGATGACCCTCGAAGATCAGGGGTAGGAGAGACTGTGGCGACCAAAAAAAGCACAAAATATTCTGTTTGCACCGTTTGTGATATTGGCTGTCAGCTGCGTACCGAAGCGGCCGACGGCAAGGTTTCCCGGGTTATCGCTCACGACAACCCAGCGCTGGCCCCGAACATTTGCTACAAGGGCACTGCAGTGCCCTTGATTCACAATCACAAGGACCGATTGCGCCAGCCACTCAAGCGCATTGGCGAGCGTGGTGAAGATCGCTGGGAAGAAATTTCCTATGAGCAAGCCATGGATGAGATTGCACAAAAACTCGGCGCCATTACGCAAAAATATGGGCCTGAATCCTTCGCAGTGTCGACCTCGGGCTGGAATACCCAAACAACCCACAGCCTTGATCGGCGTTTTATGAATCTTCTGGGTTCGCCCAACTGGATCAGCGGCGTTGCCCTCTGCGCGGGCAATACGGCTGCGGTTAACCGACTCACCTACGGTTGGTTTCCCATGGCGGACTTTGCTTCCACGAACTGCATAGTGTTGTTTGGCCACAACCCACGGAAGCACTCTTGGACGCCAATTTACAATGCAATTCGCGGTGCTAAGGCGCGTGGGGCCAAAGTCATCGTGCTCGACCCGCGAGTCTCAGATCAGGCAGAAGACGCCGACATGCACCTGCGACTCAAGGCAGGTACCGACGCGGCCATGTGCTTGGGCTGGCTTAAAGTCATCTTCGACGAGGGACTTTATGACGCAGAATTCGTCCGCGACTGGTGTACGGGTTTCGACGAGTTGAAACAGCGAGTCGACGAGTATCCACTAGAACGCGTGGCTGCAATTACCGGCGTGCCAGCAGACGACATTGCCGCCGCAGCACGCCTCTATGCCAACGCTGATGGGGCCGTTATTCCCTGGACGCCAATTACCGATCAGCAGCTTTCCTCGACCTCAGCGATCCGCCTGCACTCTATCCTGCGAGCGGTCACCGGTAACTTAGACGTGGTTGGCGGCGAAACGCTTGGCGGCTTCTCGGAAAGCTACATACCGGAGTCAGAAATTGGCTTACACGAGCGTTTGCCGCTGGCGCAGAAAGAAAAGCAGCTCGGCTACCACGATCACCCTGCCTTTACCTATCGCGCGGCCGAGATGCTCAAAGAGCCAACGGAAAAGGTCTGGGGTTTGCCCTATGCCGACATTGTGATGGGCTGCCAAATGGCCAATCCCACCAATGTGTTCCGCGCCATGGCCACGGCAGACCCTTATCCCATCAAGGCGTTCTTTTGTCTGGGTAACAACGCGCTGCTCAGCTACGCAAACCAGCACCAGATACATGCGGCCATGCAAAATCAGGAGTTGATTGTTGCTCATGAGATTTTCATGACACCAACAGCGATGCTCGCCGACTATGTGCTGCCAGGCGATGTCTTCACAGAGCGCAACCACATCGCCGACAGCTGGAGCTGGTCAACGCGTTTGGCGTTGTCGCAAAAAGTGGTCGATGCGCCGAAGGAAGCCAGCAGCACCTTTCAGTTTTGGACCGATCTAGCTCATCGCATGGGCTTTGCTGATGAGTTTCCGTGGACCTCCCTCGAAGACATGCTCGACTACCGCCTGTCGCGCAGCGGGCGCACCTTTGCGCAGTTTGAGAGCGAAACGTTTATGGAGCTAGCGCCGCCGAAGTTCCGCAAATACCGTGACAAGGGCTTTGCCACGCCGTCGGGGAAGGTGGAGCTTGCGTCGAGCGTGCTGGGGCAGATGGGTTTTGATCCGTTGCCCTACTATCGTGAGTTGCCGAGCCAGCCAGAAGACTTTCCATACTTGGTTTTCACTGGGGTACGAGAAGACCCGTTCTTCCAGACCGGGCAGCGCAATATTGAATCGCTGCGCCGACGCATGCCCATACCGAGTTTGTATTTGCACCCAACAGATGCGGAAAAAGAGGGTTTTGCCGATGGCGATTGGGCCAAGCTGTCGACGCCTCAAGGTTCGGTAACGGCGCAGATTGCCATACACGACACTATGAAGGCTGGACACATTCGTGTGCCCCATGGCTGGTGGTATCCGGAGTTACGCGGCGCTGCGGATCTTGCTGGGGCCTTCATTTCGTCAGATGCCGTACTGTGCTCAGACGAAGACGAGTGGCTCGACCACGAGCAGGGGGTGCCGCACTTTAAAGGCTTCCCCGGCAAGCTGGAGCCAACCCAGCAGCCAGCGCAACTAACGCGCACACAGGCAGCCGATTGGCAAGCCAACCCGGCAGTAGAAGAGCACGCGGCATCATGACGCGCCGCTCATCCATCAAACAGCGGTACTTGGAACTGCGTGCCTTGGCTGTCGCGTATTTGGCGAACCGTATGTTTCGCAAGGCTCAAGCAGCGCGCCGCGATAGCGGTGCCGCAGAGTAAGGTGCAGCGCTAGATCGCCGACGTGAAACTGAGAATACTCGACAACACCCTACGCTTGCGGCTTGATCGACACGACGTCGAGCAGCTTGGTGCCGGTACAGGGCTCAAGGCCGAAACGCGGTTTCCAGGCGGTGAGGTGTTCTGCTATCGCATCGACGCCGCCAGCGCCGAGTTAACGGTGACTAAGGACCAAGACGGTATCCGGCTATGTTTGCCAAAGCAGCAGTTGGCCGGCTGGGCTGCGGATGAGGCCCAAGTTGGCATCTATGCAAACCTGCCGCTGGCAGAGGGCTTTTTGGCTCTTACCATTGAGAAAGATTTTGAGTGCTTAGACCCGCGCGACGGAGAAAATCAAAGCAACCGTTTCAGCAATCCAAAAGCCGCTGACTGAAGCCGGGCGCGGCAACTCGGCAAAGACCACGCAAGAAAGACCACGCGACAGTGAAAGAGTAAAAAAGCGCAAGAGAGAGCAGAGCGATGAGCCAACCCAGCCTACGCGTGGGCGTGTCCTACGACTTCAGAAATCCACCGGAATCGGGTGTCAGCGATCAGCACCTGTACGCTGAAATTCTTCAGCAAGTGCAGTGGCTGGACCAAATTGGCGCGGATCTGGTGTGGTTCACCGAGCATCATTTTGTCGAGGACGGCTACCTGCCCAGTTGGGTGCCCGTGGCAGCGGCCATGGCCAGCGTTACTCAGCATGTGCGCTTTGGCACCGATATTTGTCTGATGCCTTTTAATCATCCCATTCGTCTGGCCGAGGATTTGGCTGTACTAGACAACCTCTCAGGCGGTCGGGTCGACTTGGGGCTGGGCATGGGTTACGCGCCCCATGAATTTCGGGGCTTTGGTTTGCCTGTTGCGCGCCGTGTTTCGCTGATGAACGAGGGCATCGAGGTCTTGCAGCGTTGCTCCAGCGGCGAGCGCTTCAGCTACAGCGGCAAGCGCTATCAGTTTGAAGACATCAAAATCACCCCGGGCTACGTGCAACCCGGTGGGCCACCGCTGTGGGTTGCCGCCATGTCTGAAGCAGGTGCTTTGCGAGCGGCCCACTACAACACGAATTTTCTGCCCCAAGGCGTTAAGGCAGAGTCCTATGACCCTTGGGTAAGGGCACTGCACAGCAGCGGCCGTAATCCCGCCGACTATCGGGTTGGTATTATCCGCAGCATATTGGTGACCGACGATAAGGCCAGTGACTGGGAGCCAGTGCGCGCCTCAGAGCGCTACCGTATGCAGCTGTATCGCCGGTTTTTCGAAGAAAGTGGCGAGGGCTTTGGGCGTAGTGGCGAGCAAGTACCGCAGACCTGGATTGTTGGCGACGTCGATCACTGCGTTGCGGAGATAAAACACTTTGTTCGCAGCTTTGGTATTACCGATATTGTTTCCATGGCAGTGCCACCCGGCATGCGGGCGGCAGACATGACCGACTCGCTGCAGCGCCTGTTTACCCAGGTGGTGCCGCGAGTTAAGCAAGAACTCGCCGAGACAGCTTAAGCGCCGGGTATTTGCCAGGCTTCATTGGCGCCGCCGCCGTCCTGATCCAGGGGGTAAACCGGTCTGCGCACCTTGTCGAAGGTCAGCTGGCTGTAGTCTGAGGTGCAGACGCCGCAGCCGGCGCACTCGATCACTTCCTTGGCGAGGTCGCGGAACCCCACCCGATAGTGGATTCTGCTTTTCAGCATGACGTAATCGTAGGCCAAGGGTTCCATGCCTAAACTGCGAAAGCACTCAGGATCGTAGGGTTCGATATGACGCGAGATAATGGCGATGTCAACGGATCCCACCGAGAGCACGGCGGATGTGCCCATATTGATGGTCAGCCCACGGGCCATGGCAACCTGAGCCTGAAACTTGCCGTTGGATATCAGCTTAACTTCGCCGGTTAGCCTAATGGGCTTACTTTGCTTGGCCAATGCTGGCATGGGCAGTTTGCCGCCAAGTTCTACTGTTACCGTTGCGCCAACCCCGGCTGCGGTCATTTGCGCGACTACCTCTGGATCATAAAAACCAAATACCGCTACCCGCTCAAGCCCGGCTGTTAGCACGGCACTTAGCACTTCGGTGGTGTCCATGGTGCCGCCGGACGCGGTGTTGTCGTAATGATCCAAAACAATAACAGGCCCCTCGCCGGCAGCACTGGCGGCAGCTTGCGCTCGCCCCATGGACTCTGGCAGTGGCTCGATTTCGTAAACAAAGTCCTCACGTGCCTGCCAAGCACTGGTCAGCAGTTCGTTGACATAGCCTTGGGCGGCATCGCTGTCGCCGTCGGTCATCGCCACCACACTGAAACCAGCATCGTAGATGTCAGCGTGGGGGAAGCCTGTAAACACACTGATACTAAGACAACCCGCCTGCTCAAGAGCAATGGCTCGCGCCTGCAACGAGGCGTTTGGCTCATCATCGGTTCCCTGACGCATCACATGCGGCAGCATGGGCGCATTGCCCCAGCGCAGCACCGGTTTCGCCGCACCGCTCAACATAGCGAAAAATGCCTTGGCACCGCGCACGGCAGTGCTGTCCATATCGATATGCGGATAGGTGTGATAGCCGGTAAGCACATCGCAATTGCTCACCATCAGTTCAGTAATATTGGCATGCATATCCAGCGAAATGGCGATGGGGAGGGTCGGATTGTTTGCACGAATACGGCGCAGTAACTCGCCTTCGCCGTCGTCATAGCTCTTGGTGGTCATGGCGCCGTGCAGGTCCAGCAGCAGGGCGTCGACTCTGCCCGATAGTTCTACAATGGCAGCGCACATGTACTCGAAGGCGTCGTTTTCCACCGGACCGCTGGGCGGCGCTGCGGCAGCAATACCCATTTCGATGACAACCTCGTGTTGCTCGGCCACCTCTATGTAGCCGCCTAAACAAGATGCCGTGCCGCGATAGGTGTTGAGCGCGCTGTCGCCGCGCAGTGGCTCGGAGTGACCGCCCGAGAAACGGTCGAGGTCAGTGATGACTGGCGAAAACGTATTGGTTTCATGACTCATCATGGCGATGCCGATTTTCACGTTGTGTTCTCCCTCATTTTTGCCCACATTACAGCGCTAACGGGGCCGCTTTAACAGCCGCAGGCAACAATTTTTAACGCCTGCAACCCGGTGCAGTAGCAAACCAAGACAGGCCAATCCCGGTCAAGGCGTCTACAGGCACGCGCTGCGGGGCTCGGTTTGCCGGGTGAGAGGAGGAGCTTAGCCATGCACACAATACCGAAAGAATTTGATCCGCAGTTTATTGCCGCGCACTCTGCGCCAGAGCGGCAGATGTATCGTGCGGAAACCCACGCCAAAGAACCCATGGCCTCGGTGCTGAAAAACAATCCGGAAATCTACTTTGTGCCGCCGCAACGGCGACGCGACTGGGGCGCTTGGGAATTCAAGCCCGGCTCCTATTACGACACAACCATTGGCGCCAAACACCCGTATTGGCGCGACTCCGACCTGCCTCAACCCAGCCGGGACATTGATCGGTTGCGCAGCGATTTGGTGCGCTGGGGCTACTGCAAAGTGGCCGATGCCCTGTCTGCCGAGCAGGTCGCAAGCATGCGCCAGCGGGTGCTGGAACAAGCCGAGGGCGAAAAGCTTGCGGGCATAGCCCAGCGCACCCCCAGCGGCCAGAACATCAACTGTTGTGTAAACAAAGGACGCTGTTTTGAACTGTTTGTTGAGCAGCACCCCAGTATCGCTCAAGGCGGCCCCTTAGTAGAGCAGTTGGTCACTGCAGCCCTCGGGCCAGGCTGGGTATGTACCTCGCTGATCGCGGCGCTGTCGCTGCGCGGCGGTGTGCCACAGGCGCTGCACCAAGATCAGGGCAATGCGCTGGATTCGCGCAGCCCGATGACGGTGAACATACTCACCCCAATTACTGACGTGGACGAAACCACCGGTGGTACCTTGCTAATTCCCGGCAGCCACGTCGTGCTGTCCGATGCGGTGCGCCAAAGTAAGGAGGTCGGCAAGCTGCCACCGGCAATCAATTTAGATGCCAAGGCGGGCACCATGGTGATAACGGATGGCCGGTTGCTGCACGGCACCGGTATTAACCATACAGACGAGCCACGCATCGTCATGCTTAACGGTATGCAAAAGGCGTGGCTGCGTCAGCCAGAGAACTGGATGTTATCGGTGCGGCCTGAAGTGCTGCAGCGTGCTAGCGCCAAACTACTGCATCGCATGGGTTATCAAGCGACCACGGCAACCCAAACCAATGAAGGCCACGGCTTTGGCGCGCAGGGCCTGCCAGATGAAGCTGCCGGGGCGCTGGTGGATTTTCGCAGCGCCGCTGACCGAGGAGACTACCTGCGCGTTGGTGAGTTGGGCCCTACTTCCAGCGAGGCGGAGTTAAACGCCCCTTATACGCTGCGCGAAGTGGTCGGTAAGGCCAGGGCCGGCGGGGTCGCGGCCCCGGTGGGTATTGGAAACAAGGGCTTGGCGGGCGACAGCAGCACGTAGGGTTGCAAGGGCCGGTGGCGCGCACCTGCGGCGGTTGTCGTGGCTGCCGCGCCTATGCCTTGGTTCACCGA
>JAACDW010000098.1 GCA_009936775.1 Pseudomonadota bacterium | reverse complement strand
CTGGGGTTCGGTTTCGGTGCGGCCCGTGGCGGTCTGCTCGTTACTATTATGCTAATGGTTAGTCAAAGTCTGTTCTCTAATACGGACTGGTGGGCCGACTCCCAGCTCAAGTACAACTTCCTGCAGTTTGAGGATGAGGTGCTGATGCTCGTTGACGTTGCTAGCGATTCGCTAGAGGACCCGCCGCCAGCTCCGGAGCTACCAAGTATAGACTTTGACGATACGCTGCCCGATGTCGAGACGCCTATCGAGCTTGATGAAACGGATTATTTCGAAAATTAGTCTGATGAGAAGATAACTCAATGTGTGGAATCGTAGGCATTGTTGCGCGCAACGAAGTAAAACAGGACATCTACGATGCGCTGACGATTTTGCAGCACCGCGGCCAAGATGCTGCTGGCATGGTTACTAGCGATGGTCGGCACTGCTATCTGCGCAAAGACAACGGTTTAGTAAAAGATGTTTTCCATGGTCAGCACATGCAGCGGTTGCAGGGCAATGTGGGGCTTGGCCAAGTGCGCTACCCGACAGCTGGGTCTACCAGTTCAGCGGAAGCCCAGCCGCTTTACGTTAATTCGCCTTACGGCATTGCGCTGGCGCATAACGGCAATCTCACCAACACCGAGGAGTTGATGAGCGATTTGTTTGCCGAAGACTTGCGCCATATCAATACCAGTAGCGATTCCGAAGTGCTGCTCAATGTATTGGCGAATGAGCTTGGCGTGCTGCACGCTCTCGACCCTTCGCCGACAGAAATTTTCAAAGCCGTGGGTGCCGTGCATCAACGCTGCCGCGGTGCCTACGCCGTAGTCGCCATGGTGATTGGCTCGGGCTTGCTGGGTTTTCGCGACCCCTACGGTATTCGGCCGTTAGTTTATGGTCGACGCGAAACAGAGAAAGGCACCGAATACATGCTCGCATCCGAATCCGTGGCGCTGGATATATTGGGTTATACCCGAGTGGACGATGTCGCTCCGGGTGAGGCGATCTTCATCTCTAATGAGGGTGAAATTTTTCGCCGTCAATGTGCGGCCAATCCGAAATTAACCCCCTGTATTTTTGAGCACGTTTATTTTGCGCGCCCGGACTCGATTATCGACGACATATCGGTATACAAAAGCCGCCTGCGCATGGGTGAGCGCCTGGCTAAGAACGTGCTCAGCCATTTCTCTCAGAACGAACACGACATCGATGTGGTCATACCGATTCCAGATACTGGCCGTACCGCGGCCTTACCCTTGGCCCACGAGTTGGGTACCAAGTACCGAGAGGGCTTCGTCAAGAACCGCTACATTGGCCGCACCTTCATTATGCCCGGGCAACAGCAGCGCCGAGATTCTGTAAGACATAAGCTCAACGCCATTGATTTGGAGTTCAAAGACAAGAACGTGTTGTTGGTCGATGACTCCATCGTGCGCGGCACGACGATTACGCAGATTATTCAGATGGCCCGGGAGGCCGGCGCGCGCAAGGTGTATATGGCCAGTGCCGCACCCGCGCTGCGTTTTCAAAATGTCTATGGCATCGACATGCCGGCCCGTGAAGAGTTCGTGGCACATCAACGCAGCGACGAGGAGGTGGCGCAGATTATCGGTGCAGACTGGCTCCTGTATCAGTCCATCGAAGATCTAAAAGAGAGCTGTCACGAAGGCAACCCACATGTGCGAGACTTTGAGTGCTCGGCCTTTGATGGACGCTATATTACCGGCGACATCGGTGCTGATTACTTGGCAAGGATCTCGGCAGCTCGCAGCGATGCGTCGAAGCGGCAACAAGAGCTCAGCCTATTCGTAGACACCAACGTGTTGGACCTACACAACCACTCCTAAAGTGAAGACGACTTCGGTATGCAGTTAAAAAAACGAACACCCTGTGTTGGCATCTGCTCAACCACCTACGGCGATCTTGTCTGTCGGGGCTGCAAGCGATTTGCCCACGAAATCGTGCAGTGGAATGGCTATGACGAGGCCCAGCAAGATGCGGTGCGAGGGCGCTTGCAGCAGGTCCGCCATGACGTGCTAGGGCTGCTGGTGCGCTGTGACAACGAAGGGCTGTTGCGACAAGCCCTTATTGATACCGGTTTGCAAGATTTGCCCGCACTGGATGCTCAGTACGAGTTGATGCGTTTTATGGTGCGCCGAGACCAACCGCTAGCACGCGTGGGTTTGGCCATTACGGCAGAACCTAGTGTTGATGCCCAAAGCGCTGAGCGTGGCGCAGAAGGCCTCGACACTCTGCGACTGCTGCAGTTAATTGATACCGAGTGCTTCGAGCGCGCCAAGGCACATTACGAACGCAACTTCAAAGTACCCGCCTGAGGTTGGGGATGAGTGCCAAGCTGAACACCAACGCAACGAGCAGCGTACGTGATGACACGGTCTCGGCGAGATTCGCCGGTCGCAACGCTGACGCTCTCAGTACAGTGAACGCCTTTTTGACCGCCCAGACCCCACAGGCTTGGTTCGATAGGGCGCCGACCCATTTAGCCGAACTGTTGATAGATCACGCAAATTGCGAGAAGAAGGCCGCTAGCACGGCGCTAAGCATGATGTATCGGTATGTCGAGCATCCCGAGCTACTGAAAAAAATGTCCAGCCTGGCTCGCGAAGAGCTTCGGCATTTTGAGCAGGTGCTCGATCTAATGGCAGTACAGGATGTGGCATACCAGCACCTCACATCGGCGCGCTACGCGCAAGGACTGCATGCCCTTGTGAGCAAGGTAGAGCCTAAGCGGCTGGTGGATTTGCTGCTTTGTGGCGCGGTGGTGGAAGCGCGGTCCTGCGAACGCTTTGCCGGGCTGACTCAGGTATTGCCGGATAGCGTGGCATGGCTTTATGCGTCGTTGCTGAACTCCGAAGCACGTCACTTTCAGGATTATTTGCAGCTTGCGCAGACGGTCAATCAGCAGCTTTGCGGCTATGCCGACCTGCAGCAGCGTGTTGATGAATTTTTAGCCCTCGATGCCGAGCTTGTGACCAGCCCCGATGACCAGTTCCGCTTCCACAGCGGAGTGCCGCGAGGATAGCCGGTTTAACTCGCTTGATAGCGGGCGAGGTTAAAGCACTCCAGGCTCAGGCTCGTGCCATCTTGCCGACACAGCCATCCGCAATCTTGCCAGTCGCCGAGGACAACGCGCCGAAAAGCGCTGGCGCCACGGCGCGGGTAGTCGCCGGGTCTGTGGGTATGACCGTGAATAAGTGTAGAGGTACCTTGCTCTGCCATGGTTGCGGCGACCGCAGACAAATTCACATCCATGATCTGATCCGATTTATTGGCATTTGCCGCCATGCTTTGGGCACGCATCTGCCGTCCGAGTTGCTGCCGCTCAGGCAGCGAGCGCTGCATCAGGTCACTTTGCCAATCGGCGCTGCGCAGCAGCTGCCGCACTTCTTGGTAGGCCACATCGTCAGTGCAGAACAGGTCGCCATGGCTGAGCAAAATGTCACCAAGCACAAAGGGGTCTGGTAGTAGGGTGGCACCAGTTTGCTGGCAGAACGCCTGACCAAACAGAAAGTCCCGATTGCCGTGCTGCAAAAAGATGTCGGCGCTTTTGCTGGCTTGCTGTAGAGCGCTGAGCAGAGCAAGTGCAGTTGCTGAAGTATCATCGTCACCAATCCACATTTCCACCAAGTCGCCGAGGATATAAATCTCGTCGACCTGTGCAGATTCGGCACGCAGCAGGCCGGCGAAAGCCTGAAAAATTTCGGAGTCAGCCTGATCTAAGTGCAGGTCAGAGACAAACACGCGTTTCACAGCGACTGCCAATCGATGTTCAAGTGGCTGGCTGCCGCCTGCAAGGTGTTTTGCAGCAGTGCGACCCTCGTCATAGGTCCAACCCCGCCGGGCACCGGTGTAATCCATCCTGCCCGCTGTTGCGCCTCGGCAAAATCAACATCGCCGTAAAGCTTGTTGTTGTCGCCACGAGTGATGCCGACATCAATGACCGTGGCGCCTTCCTTGACCCAATGACCGGGAACAAGCCCGGGCTTGCCAACGGCACTGATCAAAATATCTGCTTGCCGAGCCATTGCAGCCGTGTTGGTTGTGAACTTGTGGGCCGTCGTCACCGTCACTCCCGCGAGTAGCAACTCTAGCGCCATGGGGCGGCCGACGTGGTTGGATGCGCCGATAATTGTCGCGTGCAGCCCCTTATAGCTTGTGCCGATGGAGTCGAGCATCTGCATTATGCCCATGGGTGTGCAACTGCGTAGGGTTGGGCGGCGCAAGGCGAGTCGACCAATGTTGTAGGCATGGAAACCATCAACATCTTTGTTGGGCAGTATGCGGTCAATGACTCGATCTTCGTCGTGATGCGCTGAGAGAGGGCTTTGCACCAAAATGCCGTCGATGGCTGGGTCGGCGTTCAGCGCGTCTATGTGGTCTTCGAGTGCCGCTTGCCCAATATCAGCATCCAAGTGCAGGGCCTTGGAGTAGACACCGACTTCTTCACAGTCGCGGCGCTTGCCTTTCACATAAACCGCCGAGGCGGGATCATCGCCGACCAAGATCACCGCTAGCCCCGGAGCTCTATAACCTTGTTTGGACCAACGCTGTACCACCTCGCGCAAGCGCACGCGAATGCTCTTGGCCAGTGAATTTCCATCGAGTATCTGCGCAGTCATAAAAGCTCCCAACAGCGGCCCAGCATGGACAAATCCTCAATGCAACATCCATTGTGGGGATGATACTACCGCCGTTAGCAATCGCCTACTCTGGGCTGACAGTGAGGTTGCGGCGAGTAGGTGAAATGCGGTAAAGACAATTGACCGTCATTTGGTAGGCCAGTATGATCGCG
>JAACDW010000097.1 GCA_009936775.1 Pseudomonadota bacterium | reverse complement strand
CCGCTTTGGGCTGGGGTGTCGAGGGTGGATTCTCCGGCGTATTAGAGAATCTTGCCGCCCAAGACTCAGATTTGCTCACCCCTACTAACCCCAACTCACCACTGTTCCACTCATGGTGGTCGGTTTTTGTTATCGCTTTCGCGCATATGCCGCTGGGGTTGCTGCCGCACCTTGGCAACAAACTGTGGGCCTTAGACAGCGGCAGTTCGCGCCTGCAATTTGTCAAACTGGCCGCAGTGTTTGGCCTGACCTTGGGCTTGCTCGGCGTCGGCGGGCTGCTTGCTCGGGTGTACTTTGGTGATGCCCTGTACGCTTCCGGCGCGAATCCCAACCAAGCCCTGCCCTTACTGTTTATCGAGCTGTTTCCAACTTGGCTCGCTGCACTGATTGGCGTTGGCGTGCTGTCAGCGGTGATGAGCACCGCAGACGGACTGGTGGTGTCCTCATCACAGATCATTGCCAACGACCTGTACCGCCGCACCCTCGCCCCAAAATTGCATCCAGACATGCCCCAGGAGCAGCTTGATCGCCGCGTGCTGACTATTAGCCGCTGGTCTACGGTCGCGGTCTTGCTCATTTGCATGGTCATGGCTTGGTCGCTTATGGATGTTAATGTTTCCCTAGTCGTTTGGATTGGCGTTGGTGGCATGATGGCTGCCTTTGCTGGCCCCTTGGTATTGGGCGCGCTGTGGTCGGGTGTTACGCTCAAAGGGGCCTATAGCGGACTGCTTGGCGGCTTCGTGGCGTTTATTGTTCTGCACTCGCAAATTCTGGAACCCAGCTGGTTTGCTGGCCTTGGCCTCGAGGGTGCCGTTACTTGGCTGCGCGGCGAAGGCCCGAACCCTTACTCCTGCGCGGTGATGGGCGAGATTGTTTCCATCGTGTTGACCGTGGTGGTGTCAAAGCTCACTCAACCTCTGGATCAAGCCCATTTGCACGAACTCTTTGGTGAAGAGCAACGTGCCGAAGACCGCACTGTATCCGGGGGCGCCACCGCGTGATCCAACTAGACCACATCATGTTTGCCTGTGCAGATCTCACGGCGGGGATGGAGGAGATTTATACTCTTACCGGCGTCATGCCGGCCCTCGGTGGGTCTCACCCTGGCGTGGGTACGCGCAATGCCTTGTTATCCTTGGATAACCATCAGTATCTGGAAATTATTGCACCGGATCCGCAGCAACAGCTTGCCGGCACCACGGGCCAACTGCTGCTGGATCATGGTGGCTCGGGCATTCGCAGTTGGGCGATAGCCTGCCCGTCGTTGAGTTATGTCGCCAATATTGCTGCGCAGCAAGGTTTGGAGAGCCGCAACATCATAGATATGAGTCGCACCACGCCGGACGGCATTGAATTGGCATGGCAGCTGTTGTTTTTGCAGCATCCGCAGATGCCTTTTTTTATCGACTGGCAAGACTCACCGCATCCGGCGCTGTCCACCCCAACCGGTTGCTCACTCGGTACTTTTAGCATCCGTAGTGAAACGCCATCGGTGTATGACGGGTTCTTGGCAGCCCTTGAGTTACCTTTTGCCGTCACCTCCGGCACCAATGGGTTCTGCGCCCAGCTCAACACTCCCAAGGGCACCATCACCCTAGACACTTGGTAAGTTTCGGCCAAGGGTCTTAGCTCGAACGCCATCTTTTATCTGAGGTATGAGGTAAAGGCCCCTGCCTGGGGTATAATTCGCGCCTCAGGCTGTAGCGGATTTGCCGTACCGTGACACTGCGGCTCAATCACTTTTGGAGAAGACTATGTCTCAGCACACCCCAGTACTGGTGGGTATCAGCCACCTAGAACAACGCTTCACCGACTTCGACACTGCCAAGGAACCCGTTCAGCTAATGATCGAAGCGGTCGAAAAAGCTGCGGCAGATGCTGGCTCTAAGGCGCTGATGAACGCCGATTCCGTGCGCGTAATTAAGGGTATCTGGCCCTACAGCGACCCTGCGCGGGCAGTGGCCCAAACCATTGGATGCCCCAATGCCGAAACCGTGCTCTCTCCCTTTGGCGGTAACTTTGTACAAACCGTACTGAACCAAAGCGCCTTGGACATCCAATCCGGTGCCCATGAAATTATCGTGCTAACCGGTGCTGAATGCGGCAATACACAGGCCAAGGCGGCCAAGGCCGGGCACGATCTGGACTGGGCTGAACTACCCGGCACACCCGACCGCCTGATCGGCGCAGAAAAAGACATGCGCCATGATGCGGAGCGCGCCATTCGATTAGGGCGGCCGATTCAGATTTACCCCATTATGGAAACCGCCCTGCGCCACGAAACCGGCCTTGGGGTAGACGAGCACCTACAGCATATCGCCAAACTTTGGGCTGGCTTCAGCAGTGTTGCCGCAAGCAACCCCAACGCATGGCTGCGCGAGGCCAAGAGCGCGGAAGAAATTCGCACCATCTCAGGCTCCAACCGGCCGGTCTCATTCCCCTACCCCAAGCTGATGAATTCCAATAACAACGTGGATCAGGCCGCCGCGCTTATTTTGGGGTCTGAGGAAAAAGCCAAGGCCTTGGGTATCCCGCGGGAAAAATGGATCTATCCGTGGGCGGGATCCGATGCCCAAGACCACTACTACTTTTCTAATCGCGACAACTTCTACAGCTCACCCGCCATACGTTTCGCAGGCGGCAAGTGTTTAGAGCTGGCTGGCTCCACGCCCGACGACATTGACATGATCGACGTCTACAGCTGTTTCCCGGTAGCGGTGCAAATTGCCTGTCGGGAGTTGGGTTTCGATATGAGCCGACAACTGACCGTTACCGGCGGTCTGACCTTCGCTGGCGGCCCAATGAACAACTATGTCATGCATTCCATAGTACGCATGGCACAACTGCTGCGTGAGCAACCGGGCAAGCGCGGCATGATTACCGCCAATGGCGGCTACATTACTAAACACGCTTTCGGCATTTACTCCAGCGAGGCGCCCGAACAACCCTTCCGCCACGCCGACATGCAGGACCAAGTTGACGCCACCCCGAAGCGTGACGTGGTCATGGAATATCAAGGCGCTGGCACGGTAGAAGGCTACAGCGTTATGTATGGCCCAGAGGGGCTGACCAAGGCCTTTGTTGGCGCCCGCCTCGCTGACGGCCGCCGGGCGTGGGGCACGTCTACCGACACCGATCTGCTGCAAAGTATGACCGAGGAAGAATTCTGTGGGCGCACGGTAAACATTGCCGACCAAACGGCAACCTTTTAGGCCGTGACGGACTCAGGCGAATCTAAGAACACCTCACTACAAGCCTATCCCGCCGGCTTAGGCCGGCGCTTGGGCGCAATCTGCTACGACAGTTTGCTAATCATCGCGCTGTTTTTTGCCACCGGTTACGTCTGGGTACTGGTCAGCGGCGATGTGGTTACTGGGCCTGCCTTTCAGTTCACTCTGCTGGCCGAATTACTGGGTTTTTTCGCCTACTGCTGGCGCAAACAGGGGGAAACCCTCGGCATGCGCGCGTGGAAAATCCGCGTTCTCGATGGCAACGGCGAACTGCCCAATTGGCGGCAGATCGCCCTGCGTTTGTCAGTCGCGCCACTTTCCATTGCGTGTTTCGGCTTTGGCTATGCCTGGCTGTACTTGAATCCGCAAAAGCAAACTTGGCATGACAAGGCGAGCGGCACGTTTACTGTGCAGTTGCCCGACCGCGACTGAGCGGCTTTTGACCGAAGCGTCTTAGCGGCTCAGACACACGCTCTACATTGGCCCGCCACAATAGATCCGCAACCGCGATCAAGGTAACCTTGTGCTCCTTCGGGGGAACACGAGACTGCACTGAGGCCACATTGAGACTGGGCATTTAGCCTCGAACCTCAGTACAAATACGACTCAATATCTCCAGGCATATCGGCATCAGTATTAGGGACTCAACGACTATGAATTACGCATCAGCCAACAGTGATCTTGCCACCCTGCGCAGCCCTTGCTTGGCGACCAGTCTGGCAATCGCCAAGCGTCTTGCCAAACCCACCGGCAATACGGCAACTCTGAGCCGAGCGATTACCGATTTTAAAGACCAAGCCGGGACCAGCCTGCGCGTCAATCTCGATGGCCCAGTCGCTCGCGTGCTGATCCTTGGTGGCGCTGATGAATGCAGCCCGAGTCAGTACCGCAAAATGTGCACTCTGTTGGCGCAGCAGTTAGCAGCCATGGACATCGCTCAGGCCGCCGTACACCTGCTTAACACCAAGGTCAAAGGCCACAACTCTGCATGGAAAGCACAGACACTGATGCAGGCCATCAGCCACGCCAGCTACCGCTTTAACAACTACAAAAGCAAGCCAAAGCAGCCGGTGAGCCTGAAACGGGTGCGTCTGCTGGGCAACCAAGCCGAGCAGAAAGCACTGCGCGCTGCGATCAAACTCGGCAGCGCGCTGGACCAGGGTCTGACGTTGGCTAAGGATTTGGGCAACGAGCCATCAAATGTTTGTACACCTGCCTACTTGCTCGGCGAAGCGCGCAAAATCGCCCGTGCCAAGGATGTCAGCCTAACCGCACTGGATGAGAAGAAAATGCTGAGCTTGGGCATGGGGGCATTCATGTCGGTGTCCCAAGGCAGCGATCAACCGGGCAAAATGATTATCTTACGTTACAGCGGCGGCAAGAAGGACGAGGCACCCATTGCCCTTGTGGGTAAGGGTATTACTTTCGACACCGGCGGTATTTCAATGAAGCCACCGCCGGGCATGGACGAAATGAAGTTCGATATGTGTGGGGCTGCGGCAGTGCTCGGCGCCACCAAGGCGGCTATCGAAGCGCGCCTACCCATCAACTTAGTTACCGTAGTGGCGGCGGCAGAAAACATGCCAAGCGGTCGCGCTACCCGGCCCGGCGACATTGTTACTTCCGCCTCGGGTCAGACCATCGAGATACTTAACACCGACGCCGAAGGTCGCTTAGTGCTTTGCGATGCGCTTACCCATGTGCAGGGCTACAAGCCTCGGGCCATTATCGATGTGGCAACTCTTACCGGGGCCTGCATTATGGCGCTGGGCAGTCACGCAAGTGGGCTGTTTGCCAATGACGACGAGTTAGCCGATGCACTAACCGCTGCCGGTGAACTCAGCGGCGACCGCAGCTGGCGTTTACCTCTGTGGGACGACTATCAGGCCGGGCTGAATACCAACTTTGCAGATATGGCCAATGTGGGTGGACGCGGCGCCGGCAGTGTCACTGCTGCTTGTTTCTTGTCGCGCTTTGTTGGCGACTACAAGTGGGCACATATGGATATTGCTGGCAGTTCCTTCCATCAAGGCGCAGCCAAGGGTTCCAGCGGCCGACCAGTAGCCCAGCTATTCACCTACTTGGTTGCACAAAGCGGCCTGTAACGGCCCAAGCGTAATTCGCTATGACTCGTATCGACTTTTACCAGCTGCCCGACAAAGAGCTGCAGGCCAGCATGCGCTTTGCTTGCCGACTGAGCCTGCGCGCCTTGGGCAGCGGCATGGTCGTACATGTGCAGGTCGACGATGAGCCTCAAGCCCGCATCGTGGATGAACTGATGTGGGATTACCCGAAGAACCGCCTGCTGCCCCATACCATTATCGACGCTCAAGCTGCACCACAATCGGCCCGAGAGCATCCGGTGCATATTGGCTGGCAGCAACCCAGTCACGAAACTGGGTTGCTGATTAACTTAGGCAGCGATGTGCCAAACTTTTTTGGTCGTTTCGACCGCGTGGCCGAAATCATCGTCGACGAAAGCAAGGCGCTTCGCCGCGAACACTATACTTTTTACCGCCAAAGGGGTTATCCACTGCATCACCATGCGCTGGATGATTGGGAAAAATAGCTCCTTATTAGCCAGTTTTAGCAGAGTCAACATGGACAACAATTTTAATCCGCAAGCCATTGAGCAAAGCCTGTATGCCCACTGGGAGCAGGCAGATTTCTTCCGCGCCAACGCCGAGGGCGACGGCTATTGCATCCTAATTCCACCGCCTAATGTGACTGGCACCCTGCATATGGGTCATGCCTTTAATCAGACGCTTATGGATACGCTGATTCGCTATCAGCGCATGCAGGGCGCTGGCGCGCTGTGGCAAATGGGTACCGACCATGCCGGCATTGCTACGCAAATGCTCGTGGAACGGCAACTGGCTGACGAAAATCTGCACCGTCACAGTCTGGGTCGAGACAAATTCATTGACCGCGTGTGGGCATGGAAAGAGGAATCAGGGGGCACAATCTCTCAGCAGATCCGCCGCATGGGGGCCAGTATCGACTGGTCCCGCGAGCGCTTCACCATGGACGAAGGCTACGCCACCGCAGTGCAGCAGGTATTTATCCGGCTCTTCGATGAGGGCCTAATTTATCGCGGCAAACGCCTGGTAAATTGGGATCCCGCGCTGGGCACGGCGATATCTGACTTGGAGGTAGAGAATAACGAAGAACAGGGCCACCTTTGGCACTTCCGCTATCCGCTGGCCGCTGGGGCACAGACCTTAGACGGCAAGGACTACCTCGCCGTAGCCACCACCCGACCAGAGACTATGCTGGGCGATACGGCGGTCGCCGTGCATCCCGAGGATGAGCGCTACGCCCACCTAGTAGGACAGCATATCGTTCTGCCCTTGGTGGGCCGCACTATTCCGATTATTGCAGACGACTATGTCGACCGGGAATTCGGCACCGGCTGCGTCAAAATTACCCCGGCCCACGATTTCAACGACAATGAGATGGGCGCGCGTCACGACCTGCCGCTGATTAACATCTTCACCCCGGATGCGGCCATTAACGAAAACGCCCCGGAGGCGTATCAGGGCTTGGATCGCACAGCGGCACGCAAACGCATTGTGCAGGACCTGGACGCGCTAGGGCTGCTGGACGAGATCAAAGACCATAGACTTATGGTGCCGAGAGGCGACCGCTCCAACGCCATTATTGAGCCGCTGCTCACCGACCAGTGGTTCGTGAAAATTGGCCCGCTTGCCGAGCCGGCCATTGCTGCGGTAGAAAACGGCGACATTCAATTCGTACCAAAACAGTATGAAAACACCTACTTTGCGTGGATGCGCGACCTCAAGGACTGGTGCATTAGCCGTCAACAGTGGTGGGGCCATCGTGTGCCGGCCTTTTACGACGACAGCGGGCAGGTCTATGTGGCAGAAGACGAGGCCACAGCCCGGCGCAAATACGACCTGACCGAAGACACCGTTCTATACGCCGACGACGATGTGCTGGAAACATGGTTTTCTTCAGCGCTATGGCCATTTGCCACCTTGGGCTGGCCTGCGGAAACCCCGGAGCTAGAGCGCTTCCTGCCAACCAACACGCTAATTACCGGCCACGACATCATCTTCTTCTGGGTTGCCCGGATGATTATGATGACCCTGCACTTTACCGACAAAATTCCCTTTCAAACGGGTTATATCCACGGCCTAATCAAGGACGCCGAAGGCCAAAAGATGTCGAAGACCAAGGGCAATGGACTGGATCCATTAGACTTTATCGACGGCATCGATCTGGAGGCCTTAGTCGCAAAACGCACCAGCAACCTAACCCAACCGAAGATGGCGAAACGCATAGAAAAGCAAACCCGTAAGGATTTTCCTGACGGCATTGCCGCCTACGGTACCGACGCCCTGCGTTTTACCTTTGCAGCCTTGGCCACCACAGGCCGGGATGTGCGCTTTGATAGCAACCGCATCGAGGGCTACAGAAACTTCTGCAACAAACTGTGGAATGCCGCCAAGTTTGTGCTGATGAACACCGAGGCGCTAGACCTCTCCATAACCCCTACCCCGGGCCCAGTGGATCAATGGATTGTAAGCAAGTGCCATCGCATGATTAACGATGCGCGCTTCGCCCTCGACACCTACCGTTTCGACATCTACGCCACCACTGTTTATGAGTTTGCATGGCACGAGTACTGCGATTGGTATTTGGAGTTGAGCAAGCCGCTGCTGTGGAATGACGAGGCCGACCCAGCCGCCCGCGCGGCGACTCAACGCACGCTGCTACAGGTGCTGGAAGTATTGCTGCGCACCGCACACCCGGTAATGCCGTTCATTACGGAAACTCTATGGCAACAAGTGGCCCAGCGACTGGCACTGATCGACGGCACGGCGAATGAGAGCATTATGCTGCAGCGTTTCCCCGAAAGCGCAGACATGGCAGAAAGCACTGGTGCAGAGGCGCAGATTGAGTGGCTGAAAGCCGTAATCACCGGCATTCGCACCATTCGCGGTGAAGCCAACATCAAACCCAGCCAAGAAATACCCCTACTGCTGCAGCGTGGCAGCAGCGCAGACCGCAATAGTGCCGCACAGGCCGAAAACATGCTGGCCAGGCTGGCAAACGTTACAAGTATTCAATGGCTGGACGACGACGACGAAGCGCCATTGAACGCTCTGAGCCTAGTCGGTGAGCTGAAAGTCATGGTGCCCTTGGCGGGTCTTATTGATGTTGAAGCCGAGCGCGCGCGCATCGCAAAGGAAGTCGGCAAGGCACAACAAGAACTCGAAAAAATCGAAAAGAAACTAAGTAACGAAGCATTTGTCGCCAAGGCCCCAGAAGCTGTTGTGGCTAAGGAACGCTCACGCGCCGAGGAGTTACACACCACACTGGGTACGCTGGAGAGTCAGACTCAAGCCTTAGTGAACGCCTAGTATGGCGCCGGCGTTCATTGAGGAGGGCTACGAACCATGGTCTTTCAGCAGCACTGACCCGAATCCCCCAGCCGCACTCTGAGCACCTGTGCGGGCTTACCCGAACCATCGGTAGCGGCGTCAATCCAGCCGCTTAGCGGCACGTCAGCGTGGTTACCTTCAGGCGCAAAAAGAGTGAAGCCCCAGCTTGCCATTGACGAGGATTGCCCCTCAACCTGTATACAGTAACCGTTGTGCAGGCCCAGACATTGGCCGCTGTCAGCGGCAGCAGTAAGTGATTGAGCATCAAGGCCATAAAGTTGGGTAAGCAGGGAGCGTTGCCGAGTGAGCACTTGGCTGTGTGCGCTATCGTGCTGGGCGCTTTGCAGCAGCCAACGACTTTTATTGCCCGCACTCGTGGCGAGCAGGCTCAACAGCAGCAGCATTGCCACGACACTGGGCAATACCATTCCCGCCTCTCGAGGCGGCACCGGCCTTTTGACTCGACGCACTTTTGTACCTTGCGCCTTTAACCCCACATCATACTCCTCGCCATACCACTACCCTGCTCCTGCTCCTGCTAGCAGCGGCACCGCAAAGGCAGCTGGCCGTAAGCGCAAATCGCCCTTGCCATAGTCTGCCGCTATTTGCATATTCACGAGCAGCAGCAATACTCGGGCATCCACCGGCAGCGTTGCGGCATCAAAGTAGCCTACTTGGCCGCCATTTTGATCTCGCCATGCGCCATAGCGCAGCCGCAGCCGTGCTACCCCGGTGAGCAATTCAGTTGCAACGCCACCCTGTGTTTTCCGCCACAGCGCAAAGACCTGGCGTTGCGGTGTAGAGATGCGGCTTGCAGCCACATAAATCAGCGAGCCGGTGGGTCGAAACAATCGCGCACCCGCAGCGAACCCTGCTGGGTCGAGCGCCAATACACCTTGGGCAGTCGCGCCGTTGACTGTCGTTCCCGTTGCCGCGTTGTCGAAGCTCTCCGCACCCTCTGACCATGAAAAACGCACTCTACCTCCAGAGTGCCAAGTGCTTGTGGCGCTGAACAAGGTAGCCTGTTGGCAGTCGCTGAGCAGCACGACGTCGTTGGAGTTAATGCGGCTCTTGCTGCTGGCTAAGCTGGCCTCGCCGCGCTCATCACTTAGCCACCGATCAAAGGTTGCCAATGACTCCGCAAAGCCTCGAATGATTAGCGCCTGAGAATCTGGCGCAAGGTTTTCGATGGCCGCAAACTGCGCAGATGACTGCGGCGCCTGCACAATTTCGATACTCGGCGAGAGACTGAGCAAGCCCAAATCCGGCCAATCGGTATTGAGCAAGTTCACCACCCTGTCTGCATCGCGCAAACAGCCCATATGGCCAGCGCCAGCGACCAGTCTTGGCCAGAAGTGGTTCAAGAAACCCAACTGCTGCTGCACCCCGATTCGCCCTGCGAGCGCATCTGACCATGTTTTGGCGGCGATTAACCCATGACTGAGTCCTGCCAACAGCAGCAAGCTCAGAGTGATTGCCAGGAGCAGTTCCAGCAAGCCCTGTCCGCACTGATAGCCGGTTGACCGTGCCTCCCACGATTGGGTTCTGGTATTCATGGCATCTGCCCTACGACGACTTCGTACCAGTCGCGAGTCGGAGCCTCAATCAAGGCATCGACTGAGGGTGTTTCAACAGGCGTGAGCGTAGCCGATAGAGCTTTTAGCGCTGGGGGCCTAGGCCAGCGCACTGCAATGCCGAGCTTGTCGACAGCATGTATTTCGGCCTCAAAGGCCCGCAGACTTTGAGTTTCTATTGGCTGCTGTGCGAGCAGTTCTGTGGCGTCTGATGCAGCCGCGAACATTTCATCTGGTAGCGCTGCGTTTTGGCACCCCGTTGTGCCGGCTGCCAGATCTTCATAATGCACAAAGTGTCCCCTCAGCGCGCAGCCCGTGGCGGCCACCTCAAAGGCTGCCCATTGGCTCATCGAGCACCAGTTGTTCACGCACTGGGTGCCGAGCGCATCGATAGAATCACTGCTAACCGTAGTGTTTAGACCCGTCCACCAAACACCAGATTGTCGGACATCGGCTGGCCACAGACCTTGAGTGTGAATGGCGAAAATACGCTCGTAGGTATTGCGTGCAGCTTGCCGCGCAAGCATTTGGTCCGTGACAAAACGTGCTGACTCGGCAGTACGGAACATAAGACTCTGCGCCGCCACTACAGGTACTGCGGTTAACAACAGCGCCAACAGCAGCTCCAGCAACGAGAGGCCATGCTGCGCCGATCGGTTTTGTTGCGCTGACCATCTGATCATCACGGCGCCCGCGGCAGCCACTGGCGTCGGCCTAAATGATCGACCACAAATACCTCAGTCGAGGCGCCGTGCTGGCTTTGAGGATGGGCTAGCAACAGGAAGGCATCGCTGCTACCGCGAACATCTACCTGAAAGTGGCTGCGGGTACTGGAACTGAGCGCACACGATTGCTCGGCCAACGAACCCGCTGGGCTGTCGCCCACTCCGTCGCCATTGCTGTCGGCAAGCTGCAGCCAAGTGTGATCGGCAGGCCAGTTGGGGCTTTGCTCTGCTGCCAGTTCCAGTGCGTGCAGGGCTTGCACACAGGCGAGCAGTTCGAGTTGCATGGCGACGCTGCGCCCATGCGTCTGCTGGGCGCTGTATCGCGGTGCTGCGAACCACAACAAGACAGTGAGCAAGGCGAGCACCAACAGCAGTTCCAGCAACGAAAAACCGCGCTGCTGTGCGCGCATCGGCAAATGCAAGGTTAGGCAAGGCGCCCATGGGAATGTGACCATGGCTCATGCTGTCGCATCAGCGCCCTGCCCGCATCAGACCTAGCCGCTGGGTTTGGCAGTAACGCCCGTTGGGCCCGTAAGCGACGGCTGAACAAAATGCCAGCCGCAACACCGCGCCTAACTCGTCAGTAAAATTTTACCCACGGTTTCATTGCCCGCCATCAGCGCGTGAGCATCAGCTGTCTGCCGCATGGGGAATCGCGCTTCGATCACTGGCTGAATCAGCCCGGCCTCAATTTTTGGCCACACATGTTTCCTTAGGCCATCCATTACCAGTGCTTTTTCGCCAATGGGCCGTGCACGCAGCGTCGAGCCAATGACCCGGGCACGCTTCATCATCAGCAGGCCCAAATTCACTTCGGTAATCGCACCGCCCATTAGTCCGATAAGTACCAAGCGACCGCCCAACCCCAGCACGCTGAGGTTATCCTGCAGATACTGACCGCCTACGGGGTCTAAGATCACATCCACTGCGCTGGCTTGGGCATCTGCTAACCATTGCTGCGCTGCTGGCAAGAAAGAACCCTCGTGGCGCACGGCTCCGGCCTCTGCCCCAAGGGCCATGCAGTCTTGCAGCTTGACCTGACTGCCAACAGACACAAAGCTAGGATTATTCGTTTGCTTGAGCATTTGCAGGGCAGCCGTGCCAACGCCGCTGGCGCCGGCATGGACAATGACGCGCTCTGTGGGTGCTAAGGCCGCCTCTATGTAAAGATTCAAATAGGCTGTTGCAAACACCTCGGGCAAGGCCGCGGCGGCAACCAAGTCGAGCCCCTTGGGTACGGGCAGAACTTGGCCTGCTGGCACCACAACCTGCTCGGCATAACCGCCACCTGCCAGCAAGGCGCAGACCTCGTCGCCAATGGCAAAGCTGGATACCCCCTCGCCCAGTTCTACCACCGTACCGGAGCATTCCAACCCCATAATCGGGCTGGCTCCGGGCGGCGGTGGGTAGCCGCCGTTGCGCTGCATTAAATCAGCGCGATTTATGGCGGAGGCCGCCACCTCGATGCGCAGCTGTCCCGGCCCACATTGTGGACGGGCAAAGTCTGCCCAGATTAGCTCGTCGCCGTCGACCTGAATTGCTTTCACTGTTACCTCCCCAGCGGCGTTTGGTTGTTTACCAAGACATTCGTATTTTCAGCCCCTGCTCGTGCAGATACTGCTTTAAGCCGCTTACGCGATAGTCGCCGTAGTGGACCATGGAAGCCACCAGTGCGGCGTCAGCCTTGCCGTCGGTTAGTACTTCGTGCAGGTGCTCGGGCAAACCCGCACCGCCAGAGGCAATTACCGGAATGCGTACCGCTGCCGCGATCAAGGCGGTAAGCGCTATGTCGTAGCCGTCCCGGGTACCATCAGCGTCAATGGAGTTGACCACTAGCTCGCCAGCGCCACGCTTCTCCCCTTCCAATGCCCATTCCAGCGCATCGCGCCCGGTTGGGGTTCTGCCGCCATTAATGACAATTTCAAACCCGCTGGGTTGGGCCGCGCTGGGCGCAACGCGGCGCACATCCATGGACAGCACGATGTTTTGATCGCCAACGGCCGCGGAGCATTCGTTGATCAAATCTGGTCGCGCTACTGCCGCCGAATTGACGTTTATCTTCTCCGCCCCGGCCAAGCGTAGGTCTGTGGCATCAGCGACACTGCGGATACCGCCGCCAACAGAAAGCGGAATAAACACCTGAGCCGCTACGGCTTCGACCACATCGAGCATAATGTTGCGCTTATCGCTGGACGCGGTGATGTCGTAGAACACTAGCTCGTCGAGGCCGTCGAGGTAGTACTCGCGGGCTTTCTCAACAGGATCGCCGATGTTCTGAGTGTTGACGAACTTAACGCTCTTGGCCAAATGGCCATCGCGCACATCGAGGCATGCGACTACTCGCTTACTGAGCATTGGACCCTCCTTCTGGCAAGGCTGAGCTCTGCCAGACGCCATCCCAGCGGGCGAAATTTTCGAACAACCGCAGCCCGACTTGGCCGCTTTTCTCTGGATGAAACTGAGTGCCTATGTAGTTGTTCTTACCTACAGCGGAGACAAAGTCGCCCTCGTATTCGGTTAGGGTCAGTACATGCTCAGGAGCGGTGGGCATGGGGTAATAGCCATGCACAAAGTAAAATTCGTCGCCCGGCTCAATGCCTGCTAACACGGGATGGGACTGCTGTACCTTGACCTCGTTCCAACCCATATGGGGTATCTTTAACTCTGGCCGGTTTAGCTTGAAGCGCTGCACTCGACCACCGAGCAGGCCGAGCGTTGGGGTGTCGTTCTCTTCTGAATGATCCAGTGATACCTGCATGCCAAGACAGATGCCTAGCAGCGGTGTGCCCTTGGCAATAGCATTTTTGAGGGCCGTGTCTAACCCACGCTCGCGCAGGCTGCGCATGGCGCTACCGGCCGCACCCACGCCGGGAAATATGATGCGTTCGGCTTGCTCTAGGGCGTCCGGATGCGCGGCGAATTCGGCTTGCAAGCCCACTTCGCTGCATGCTCTTTTTACACTGCCTAAGTTTCCCGCGTCGTAGTCCAGTATCAATGTCACGGTAAATGCGCGCCCAATTTGGAAGGCCGCAAATACTAGCGGATCGGACAAAAATTCACTAGATATACACGGCTGCGCTGGAACCATTAGGGCATCTAAAGCCCTCAACCAGACACCCCATGAGAGACCAAATCCTATGAGCGAGCGCCGGACCAAGATCGGATATCTGTTGATCAACCTTGGCACTCCAGATTCACCCGAGGTCAAAGATGTGCGCCGCTATCTTGGCGAATTTTTGATGGACCCACATGTGCTCGACGTGCCTTGGGCGCTGCGCGCATTGATTGTTAACGCCTTTATTTTGCCCTTTCGGCCGAAGGACAGCGCCGCAGCCTACGGCAAAATATGGACTCCGGAAGGCTCGCCCCTGCTCGTGAAAAGTCAGGCATTGGCGGACAAACTTCACGAACGTTTGGATGCGCCCGTGGCCTCGAGCATGCGCTATGGCAAACCGTCCATTGCCGATGGTCTGCAGTCTCTGCACGAGAACGGCGTCAAACAAGTATGCATTGTGCCGCTGTATCCACACTACGCCGACTCTACTATTACCACCTCAGTAAATTCGGCCTTTGCGCACCTGCCTGCTGGCATGCAGGGTGATGTGATCGATCCCTTTTATCAGGCAGCAGAACACACCAGGGCATGGGGTGAAAACATTCGACAGCACTTACCCGAGCAGTGGGACCACCTGTTGTTCAGCTATCACGGCCTGCCAGAACGGCACTTGACCAAGACTGATCCAACCAACCGGCACTGTTTGCAACAGGCAAACTGCTGCGAGGTGGACTCGGTAGCCCATAAGACCTGTTACCGACATCAGGTTTTCGTTACGTCGAAGGAAATCGCCAGTTATTTGCAGATTCCTGAGGAAAAACACAGCGTTAGCTTTCAATCGCGCCTTGGGCGCATACCATGGCTCACCCCCTATACGGACCAAGTACTGGAAGCCATGCCCGGTCAAGGCATCAAGCATGTCGCCGTCGCGTGCCCTGCCTTTGTGGTAGACAACCTAGAGACCTTGGAAGAAATGGGTATGCAGGGCGAGGAGACTTTTCTGGCTGCCGGTGGCGAGACGTTCACATTGATCCCCTGCGTCAACGACGACGAACTCTGGGTCGAGGGCTTGGCTGCCCTATGCCTGCAACAGGCGCAAGGCCTTAGCGCAGCCTAATTTCGGAGGCCGACTGCATCAGTCGGCTATCGCCGCCGTAAGCACCGATACCTCTTTGTAAAAGGTGCGCACCAAGGGTTGGGCGAACATCGACTTACGCGCAACAAAGCGCACCGGACGGGCCAGTTGTTCAGCGGACAGCCGAATGAGCTTTTTCTCGGGTATGCCCAAGGTTTTTGCCACCCCAGTGGGCACTAGCCCATGACCAAAACCTGCTAATGCCATTTGCGCCACCGCGAAGAAAGATTCGAGCGAGGTGCTACGGTGCAGATTTAACTGCTGCATATTTTCTTCTATGGAACCCCAAGCACCCGAGCGCGATTCAATGGTCATAACATCCAACGGATCACCGCTGATGTATTTAAGCCGCTTCAGGCCAGAGGGAATAATGACCATGGGCTCTTGGCGAATCACTTCAGAGACCAAGTCCGTGTCGGCGTCCGGGCTACCGGTGCAAATGCCGACCATGTATTCACCTGAACGCAAACGGTCGAGGACCACTGGCGAGCGCTGGGCATGAAATTCAAACTCGACCCCAGGCATGCTGTCGCGCACTTGGGAGAACAGCGTCGAGCCCCAACTGGCCAATATCGCTTCCGACACACCGAGAATAATTTTGCCCTTGCGCAGCGCATTGTCTTCTAGAAACACACTACGCAGCTCAGACAGTAACGGCGTGACCCGCTCCACTAAACGGGTCCCGTGATGGGTAAGCACCACCCGACGGCCATGCCGTTCAATCAGATCGCGGTCGTAGTAACGCTCCAGTGCTGCTATGCGCTTGGATACCGCTGACTGAGAAATACGCAAAGACGTACTGGCTTCCATCATAGTGCCGGTTTTAGATAGGGCGATTAGCGTCTCAAGATTTTCGATCATTGTGTGCTGCTGCTCCGGTGCGCAAAGAACTGTTTTGCGCGTCAGTTACTACTTTCTTAATAAGAATTGATTCTATTCTATTGCATCGCTTTATTCATGTATTAAAGCCCTTTATCTTTGCCCAATGTCCGCCTATATCCTCTGGGCATTGATTACGCTCAGTGCCTTCGCTACCAGCGTGCTTTCCGGCATCGTCGGCATGGCCGGGGGCATGGTGTTGCTGTTTGTTCTGATTACCCTGCTGCCGGTAAGCAGTGCCATGGTGTTGCATGCTGCCACTCAGCTGACTGCCAACGGTTCCCGGGCATGGATGCTACGAGAACATATGCTGTGGCAGCTGCTACCGCGGTACTTATTGGGTTCTGCCACCGCAATCGGCATAGCCACCTATCTGGTGCTCGTACCGGAGCCGGCTTGGGTACTTATCTTAATTGGTTTGTTCGCTTGGGCAGGTCAATGCAGTCAGTCGCTCAAGGGCTTGAACATAACCAAGCCCCTTACCACTGTGGTCTGCGGATTTTCTGTCACCTTCGCCCAACTCATTGCTGGCGCCGCAGGGCCACTGCTGGATGTGTTTTACCTCAACAGTGGTCTTGGCCGCCAAAGTATCGTTGCCAACAAAGCACTTACCCAGACCATTGGTCATAGTTTGCGCATTGTTTACTACAGCCTGCTGATCAGCGTTGAGAGCGCGTTGGTGTGGTGGCTCTTTCCCATGGCCATTGTCGCAGCCGTGGTCGGCACCCGCACCGGCGTACGCATACTTGAGCGTTGGCATGATCTTGGGTTTCAGCGCATTAGCCGACAAATCATTCTGACCATAGCGACTGTGTGCATTGTTCGCGGCATGGTGCTGTTGCTGTCTTAGAGACCGATTATTCGCTCTTGAAACGCGCGCCCACTCGCTTGGTGAGTCGAAACAGCCGCGGCGATCGTTGATCGAGAGGTTGCTTTTCTTCGTCGCTCGAACCTGCTTTGTTAACTCAATCACAGAACAAGCACGCTCTGCTGCTTTCCTATTGCTCACAATTTATGCCCTGACTAGTTTTGATTTTCCGAAGATTTTGGCAAGTCACTAAAACAAAAGGGGGATTCATGTCACACATCAAACCATCAACTGTCCTAATACTCGCGGTGCTTGCACTCGCTCTAGGGGCCGTTCTCATTGCCGCTGGCATAGCCTCCATTAGCGCAGCACTGGTCTAACAGTTGTCGGAGGATACGATCATAAGCAAGGCCCCGATTGTCGTAGCTATCGAACCTTACGAAGAGGGAAGGCATGTTTTTGCGGTAGCTAGCCGTATCGCAAAATCTCAGCGTCGAGCACTTCACCCCATTAACGTTGTGCGACCTGCCATCGCTTTCTACGCTGATTTAGACTTCAGTCCGCTGAATGAAAGCGTTCTGAATTGGCAGAGCGAGCTTTTGCGCGAAAATCGAGATTTTCTTGCACAGCTACCGGGCCTTGCACCAGATCACTTAGACCGGCTAACGGTGATTGCAGGCAATCCAATTCACGAAATTAGCGACAGCATTGAAAAAACCGGGGCTAATTTGGCGATTATGGGGGTGCACAATCGCAAAGGCTTGAAGCGCTTGTTGGGCTCAACTACCCATGGTGTACTCAATTCTACTCACTGCGATGTTTTGGCCGTTCACCCCGATGGTGATGCCGAGGCCTATCGCCGTATTCTCATCGCAGTAGACACGTCGGACCTCCTTGATCAAGTCCTCGCCACCGCGACACGCTTCGCCGAAGCTGCTGAACGTATCGATATTGTGTCGGTTATCGTGCCATTAAATCTGGTTTTCCCTTCCCCTGAGGCCGGCATGGGGTTGCAGCCGTCGTTTACAGCGTTGACGAACGACATCAAGACCCAGGCGCGGGCAAAAATTACTGCAGCAGCCGACAGCGCCGGTCTGTCCAACCAAGCCGTGAACATTCGTGTGGGCGAGCCTCGGGATGAAATAATTGCTGCGGCGAATGAAGTTCAGGCTGACCTCATCGTTCTGGGCAGCAATAACCACAGCGCCATGAGCCGCTTACTGTTGGGTTCAACCGCCCGAGGCGTGCTCAACCGTACGCCCTGTGATGTCATGGTCTGTCGTCAGCGATAACCCCGCGACACCGATCGACCAAAACGCCCAAAATATCCAGTGCGATCGATTCTGACAGCGTTAGCTCTGCAAACATCCTCGCAGAGCTGCGCACCAGATTTGCACTAAACCGGTGCTACCACAAACAGCAAGTCGCCCTCGTTAACCTGTTGGCCGTTACTCATGTTTACCCGAGTCACCCGATAGCGCTTGGCAGAATCATAGATTTCGCCATCGGCGTTAAAGTCTTTTAGCGCGATGGGGTTGAAGATCTTCATGGCTTCGAGTTGACATAGGGTATGGTTCAAATCAATGACATCGCCAACGCTGACGTATTCCGGCTCCGAAGGCGAGGGCGTGTTGTAGAAAATCGCTGTGGCGGGCGCCAGAACTTTGAGTTCGTCTGTGCCGTCGATAAGTACGCTCTCGCGATCGATACCACTTCCCGCACTACCGCTGCTGGCGTCGATGTCTGCGATCAGTGTTTCAATATCGGTGCGCTGCAGGAGTTGAGGCAGATAGTCGGTATCGTACTTGCCTTTACGGAACACATCGTCGGCCAAGATCAGTCGCAGCAATGGAATGTTGGTGCAAATACCTGAGATGGTTACGCGGCCCAAATAATCGATGAGCTTGTCTGCCGCAGCGTTGCGATTCTTCGCGTGCACAATAATCTGCGCCACCATGCTGTCGTAATAGGGGGAGATGAATTTGCCCGGTCCCACCGTGGTGATGATCTCCACACCCTCTTCTTCTGGGAACACGCATTCGGTTACTTCGCCGGGATGTGGGCGAAAGGCCAGTGTCCCGTCGGCCTGCTGCAAGATGCGCTCGGCGTTGATACGCGCTTCAATCGAGTAGCCGTTGCGCTTAATTTCCAGATCTGCAATGGACTCACCGGATGCAATGCGGAACTGCTCGGCAACAATGTTCACCCCAGAGGTCCACTCGGTAACCGGGTGTTCGACTTGTAATCGGGTGTTCATTTCCATGAAGTAAACGGCGTCGGACTTCAGGTCGTAGATAAACTCCACCGTGCCCGCGCCAACGTAGCCAACTTCGTTGGCAATATCCGCTGTAGAACGCATCACAGTGTCCAGCAGCTTTTTCGGCAACATGGTGGAGCCAGATTCTTCGATCACCTTTTGCTTATCGCGCTGCACGCTGCAGTCACGGATACCCAGCACATGGGTATTGCCATGGGTGTCACGCAGTAGCTGGGCTTCAATATGCCGCAGCGATGTCACGTATTTTTCTAGATAGACGTCACCGTTACCAAAAGCGCTACGGGCTTCCACACCCACTCGATAAAACAGCTGCTCAAATTCTTCCGGGCCATTCACCAATTGAATGCCCTTACCGCCGCCGCCGTGGACGGCCTTGATCAGAATTCGATAACCGATTTGTTCGGCCACCACCGCAGCTTTTTCCACATCAGTCATGATGCCATGGCTACCGGGTACCACCGGCACCTTTAGCCTGATGGAGGTATTGATGGCGTTTGATTTGTTGCCCATGGTCTCCATGCTTTGCACCGGAGGCCCAATGAAGTTAATGCCCCGATTACGCACCATGTCAGCAAAATCTGAGTTCTCGGACAGAAAGCCAATCCCTGGATGCAGGCTGTCTACCCCCTGCATCTGTGCCACATTGAGGACGCTCATCGCGTTGAGATAACTCTCGTCTGGGGTGTTGCCACCAATGCAGACCAAGGTATCTTGCGGGCGCAGTTGCTCTGCGGCCATGGACTCCATATCCGGGTCGCTTTGCACCAGTACTACGTCGATCTGTTGCTGCTGCGCAATGCGGATCAGCTTGGCTGCAGTGCAGCCACGGGCGTGAATCAGCACTTTCTTCACCGGCTTGATCAAATCTTCCGGCGCAAATACCTCGCGCTGCGCGACCACAATGGGCCGCTGTTGCGCCAGACCACCGCTAAGCACACGCTCTACGACATCCTCTACTGCCTCTTGGGGTGCGGGTATGGTGGGATCGACCCCACGCAGTTGCTCGTCCAACTTCGGATAAAAAGGGTGTTCTACCAAGCCCTGCATAGAACCGGGGGTTGTCAGCAGGTAATTCGATAAGATGGATTTCAACGGCAGATTCGACGACACCACAATCTGCCCGGCGAAGGGCATACTTGTGCCAGAGAAGTAATAGGTTTGCACCAAGGGATGCGTCACAAAACTGGCTTGCGCACCGCCGGTGCAGTCACCAAAGCCAAACACGATAACCGGCAGGTCGTGGTCGCGCACAAAACGCGTAATACGGTCGTTCACTGCCGCCATAGAGAACAACGCTCCGGCGCCTTCCTTGGTTTGCATGCCACCAGAGGAAATAAAGCAGACCACGGGCAAGCTTTGCTCGGCGCATTCCACCAACAGACGAATCACTTTCTCAGCGCTGGCCATATCGAAGGCGCCGGCCTGAAATTGTACGTTTGAAATTACGACTCCAACACGGGCCTTTGATTCCGTGTTGAATTCACCGATACCTGTAACCACACCGCAGGGCGGCAGCTCTTTGTTCAGTGCGCCTTCTATGGACAGGCGAAAGCCGGGAAACGAACACGGATCGGAACTGAGTAAGTCGTCGTAGCGACTTTCCCAGTTCGTGAAATAACGATCGATAATGTCCTGATAGGTAAACTTCGTGGTTGCTTTGACTTCCCGCAGCACCCGCTGAATCTGCAGGTCGTTATAAGCCATGTCCAAGCGATTCTAAAAATCCTTGCGGCGGCCAATGTTGCGCGGCGCGATTTTTCCCTGATATGGCTTGCCCTCCGCTTGGGCGGCTAAGTAGCTTTGCAGCAACGTGGTAAACAAATAGGTCACCACTACAAACAGTGCATCGGATAGGTGGGTAAAGCTGAGTTTCTTCCATTCTTCAACGGTCTGAAAAAACTCCTCGCTTTTGGGCATTTTCGCCACCCGTCCATACCACTCGAATATGCGAATCTGACGCTCAGCATGGCCGTCTTCCGGCACAGCCGCCTGCAATGACGCCTGCAAAAACTCGCCCAATGATTGTTCCGACAGCGACTGCGAGGCCTGAGCCTCTTGGGCTACGCTTTCGAGCCGCGACAGGGCCTGATCGTAAACACCATCAAACAACAGCAAGTTTTCGCATTCCCGAATAAAGTCCAGGCGCAGGTCGTCGTACAACAGCACATCCAGCACGTTCATATCGGCAATCGCTACAGGCATGGTGCGCTGCACTAAGGCTGGAATAAATTCGGGCAGAGCTGCGGCTAAAAATGCCCGATTGGCCTGTATGTCTGTTGCGCCTTGGGCACCCGCTAGCCGTGGGCCGGTAATCACCAGATTCAGTTCAGCCATAAGCTGCTTGGCCACATAGCTTTCCGAAGCACCGTCTGCGCTGAGCAGCTTGCGCCCTTCGTAGGAAAAATTTTGCCGCAGCAAGGCCAGTAGCTCGTCGTTGCTGCGAATAGCCGTCAGCAACCCTCGTGGCGAGTCGACAGAATCCACCTGCAGAATTTGGCGAGTGTCTGTGACGCTGTGCAAATACTCGCGCAGCGCGGTGAGATTGCCCGCTGCCTCGCGCTTCCAACGGTTGTATAGGAACGCACCAAAGGTAGAGATCACTGTGTTGCGAGCCGTCTCAAAGTTCTGCTTTGGCTCGCCAAAAATCATCTGCGCGATGCGGCCACGCTCGTCGTTCACTGCCTGGCGCTTGTCTAAATAGTTGCGCCACGCTTTTGCTAGGCCATCGTCATATACCACCTTGGCTGGATCTTGCAGCCAGTACAAAAAGGTTTGCCGCCGCTCGCGGTCGGCGCGTATGTGCAGCTCGCCAGAAGGTATCTCTTGGGGTGCTAAGCGTCCGTACTGCTTTGTACTGGTGGCCTTAATGCGCTTGCGCACGCGTAAATAACGCAAATAGCGAAACGCAATGCCAAACACATTGAGGTACTCGGTGGGGTTTTTCGAGCCGCTAAAAGCCCCCGGGGCAGAAACCTGCTGGGGCGCGGCGCTGCCGTCGTCCTTCAAGTAGCGCAGCAGGCTTTGCCGATAGTGATCGAGGATATAGGGGTTCTCGGCCACAAACTCCGCGGTTTGGCTTTCAATGTTGACCAAACTGCCCACAATAGCCGAGCGCAGGTTTTCGATTTTCTCCGGTGAATCCGTAGGGCTGTAGTCGACAATGGCGTCGATATTGCCCTGCGCGTGCAGCTCCGGCGCCGAAACTCCCACATACTTGGCGCATTCCTGCCATGACAGATTCAAACGCCGCGCAATACTCGCCAAGCCTGCCGGTTGAATGGTGCTAAACACGCCATCACGCAAAGACAAAATTAAGTTACTGGCCGCTAACGGAATGGCTCCGCCGGAGTAGCCTACGCCAAATATAATGCCTACGTTAGGCACATGCACATTGCTCATGGCGGTAATCAAACGCGAAATACTGTGGGCCTGATTATTGGCATTGGCTTCCTCGCCCGCGTCTGCGCCGGGAGTATCCATAAAAGTCACAATTGG
>JAACDW010000096.1 GCA_009936775.1 Pseudomonadota bacterium | reverse complement strand
GCGGGTGCCGGACTGGATGTTTACGAAGCAGAGCCGCAGCTCACGCCCGGACTGGTAGACTTACCCAACGTGGTCTTACTACCGCATATGGGCAGCGGTACCACGCAAACCCGAGTTGCCATGGGTGACTGCGCGCTAGCAAATATTCGCGCTTTCGCCGCCGCTCAAACCCTGCCCAATCAGGTTTTCTAAAAACAACTGGGAGCGACTAATGCAGCAAAGCCGTTTGCAAACAGCAATGCAGGCCATAGTTGAGGACTATCAGCGCAGGCCGCTGTGGATGAACTTAATTTTCTACTTTTGTGTGTATATGACCGTGATCTACATGCCATTTGATATGTTTCTAAAGCCAGTGGCTGAGGATCACGAGATTTGGTTTGGGTTTACGCCCACCGGCTGGTGGGCCAAGGCAACTGAACCACTGCATTGGCTTATCTATGGCCTCGGTGCCTATGGCTTTCGCCATATGAAACATTGGATGTGGCCCTGGGCGGGAGTCTATGCCCTGCAGGTGGTCGTGGCCATGGTGGTTTGGAACTTGGTCAATCCGAGGGGCGGCGGCATGCAAATGGCTGTGATTGCCGGGCTCATTTTTACGCTGCCCATGCTGGCCCTGCTGCGTGCGCGCTCGCGCTTTCAGCCGGACATCTTGAACACAGACAATGGCGGATGAAACGAAATAAGCTGTCAAACAAACATGCAAAAAGGGAAGAGATATGAGTGACAACAGCACACTGCCAGACTGGGCGTTAGAACATATGAACCGCTACTTAGAAACCGATGGCGAAGACGGTCACATTTGGCGCGGTGTGCCGACCTTGCTGCTAACCACAACAGGCCGCAGCAGCGGCGCAGCGCGCATGCTGCCGCTGATTTATGGCAAGGACGGTGACGATCATATTGTGGTCGCATCCAAGGGAGGGCACCCGGATCATCCGGCTTGGTACCTGAATCTGACGGCAGCCAGCGGCGTACAGGTACAGGTCGCTGCGGATAAATTTTCAGCCACCGCAACGGTTGTAGACGACGCTGATCGCGCACGGATCTGGCACATGATGGCGGAAATTTGGCCGCCCTATGTCGACTATCAGGACAAGACCGAGCGGCAAATACCCATCGTGCGCTTACGCCGTAACTAAAATTCTAGGGTTCAGGCTGACGCCACAAAAAGGTGGCGACGGCGATCAATGCCAGCGCCTGCACCGCAGCAGCCCAGAGTGGCGCGCCCACCAGGGGTGTAATGACCAGCAGCACGAGCATAGTAATGGACGCAACAACCTTGCTGCGTCTGGAAATGGATCGTTTGTCTTGCCAGTCTCTAATGGGTGGACCAAGTGTCGGATGACTTACCAGCCACTGGTGAATTTTTTCCGAACCCTTGCTAAAACACAGCGCTGCCAGCAGCAGAAAAGGCGTAGTGGGCAGCAGTGGCAGAGCAATACCGATAACCCCAAGGCCGACGCACAACCACCCCAAAATGACCCACAAATATCTCAAACTCAATGCTCTTGTTAGCGCACAACAAGCCTAGCAAGGAATTTGCTGCGCCGGTGTGCAAACTGTTGATTTTGTCGATACCAGTGTCACAGCGGTTGCATGGTGCGATGCCAGAAAGTAACGTCTAGGCTCTGTGTTTGGAGGGGCGCAGTGACAGACACACTAGACAAGTGGGTTACTCCCTCCTGAGTAAGATTCAAAGGAGAGGATAATGAACTTCGATATACCCCAAGATTTACAGAACTACCTCGATGAGCTTGATAAGTTCATTGCCGATGTAATCAAGCCGCTTGAAAACGAAAACGATAACATCCGTTTTTTCGATCACCGTCGTGAAGATGCCCGTACCGACTGGGAGCGCGGCGGCCTACCCAACGAAGAATGGGAGGCCCTGCTGGTCAAGGCTAAGCGTTTAGCCGATGAGGCAGGCCACTACCGCTATCCATTACCTAAGCAATACGGTGGCCAAGAAGGCAGCAACCTTGGTATGGCTATTATCCGCGAGCACTTCGCCGCCATGGGTTTGGGGCTGCACAACGACCTGCAAAACGAACACTCCATCGTCGGCAATAACGTCGGCCTGCTGTTGATGATCGAATACGGCACGGAAGAACAAAAAGCCGCGTGGATTGATGATTTAGCGGAAGGCCGCGCAGGCTTCGCCTTCGGTATTACCGAGCCAGATCACGGCTCCGACGCCACCCACATGGAAACCACTGCGGTGCGCGACGGTGACGAGTGGATCATCAATGGTGCGAAAACATGGAACACCGGCATTCACAAAGCCAAGCATGATCTGATCTTTGCCCGGACCAGCGGCAAGGCTGGCGATGGCGATGGCATCACCGCGTTTCTTACCCCCACCGACAGCGCAGGCTTCAAGGTGGAAGAAATGCTTTGGACCTTTAACATGCCTACAGACCATGGTCGCATCAGCATGCAAGATGTTCGTGTACCCCACGCAGCCATTTTCGGTGGCGAAGGGCGTGGCCTTGGTGTGGTGCAGCATTTTTTTAACGAAAACCGTATTCGTCAGGCCGCTTCATCCTTGGGTGCGGCCCAGTTTTGTATCAACGAGTCCATCGCCTATGCCAAGGAACGAGCGCCCTTTGGCAAGCCGCTGGCAACCAATCAAGGTATCCAATTCCCGCTGGTAGAGCTGCAGTCGCAATGCGAAATGCTGCGCGCACTCATCCACAAAACCGCATGGCAGATGGATACCTACGGGGCGTTTTCAGTCTCGGACAAGGTCTCTATGTGTAATTACTGGTCGAACCGCCTGTGCTGCGATGCTGCCGACCGTGCAATGCAGGTTCACGGCGGGCTTGGCTACAGCCGACACAAGCCCTTCGAGCATATTTATCGCCACCATCGCCGTTATCGCATTACCGAGGGCGCGGAAGAAATTCAAATGCGCCGTGTCGCCGGTTACCTGTTTGGCTTCATGGGCCAGCGCGCGCCCAAGGGCGTCCAAGAGGCGTCCGCAGGCTAGCCTATGACTATCACCCACGGCGAACTGGAGCAGGCGCTGGGCCGCATACTGCCCGGCGTCATTGCAGATTTTGACGGTTTGCTTAAGGTTGAGCGGCTTTCTGGCGGTGCCAGCCAAGAAACCTATCGCATCACCATTGCCACACCTGCAGGCGAGCGTTTGCTCGCCATGCGTCGGGCGGCCGGTGGCGAGGAGGGCGAACTTAGCGCTCAGCACCCGGGCCTGGCAGTGGAAGCAAAGCTTATGCAGGTGGCCCTTGCACAGGGCGTACCAGAGCCAGAGGTTTACCACGTCCTGCGCCCACAAGATGGCATTGGCGCGGGCTTTATAATGCAGTGGCTGGAGGGCGAAGCGCTGGGTGCGCGCATCGTTAAAATGCCTGAACTGGACGCAGTACGTCCACAGCTGGCGCATATGTTTGGCGCAACCCTCGCGCGAATCCACAGTATCGACCTGCAGGTCAGCGGGCTAAGCGAAGACCTGCAGCATCTGAGTCCCGAAGATTACGTGCGCCAAACCTGGCAGCGTTATCGGGATTTGGCGACACCCCAACCCATGATCGATTTCACCGCCCGCTGGTTGCTCGATCATTTGCCGCAAAGCTACACACCCTCACTTGTGCACAACGACTACCGCAACGGCAACGTCATGGTCGATGCCAACGGCATTGTCGCGGTGCTGGATTGGGAGGTTGCGCACATTGGCGACCCGATGCGGGACCTAGGCTGGATGCTCTGCCATTCTTGGCGCTTCGGCCGCGCCCATTTACCGGTAGGAGGGTTCGGCGCGGTAGACGATTTTTATGCGGGCTACGAGGCAGGTTCTGGCACACCGGTAGATCGTCAAGCGGTAAAATTTTGGCAGGTCTTCGGCTCGTTTTGGTGGGCTGTGGGCTGTTTGGGCATGGCCGAGCACTATCGCAATGGGCCTGATCAAAGCGTGGAGCGCCCGGGCATTGGTCGGCGCTCGTCAGAATGCCAAGTCGATTGCGTCAATCTGCTCATCCCCGGTGCCGTGAGCTTGGTCGCAGCCACGCCATACGCTGGGTTGGTCGATATGCCTCGAGCTGACGAACTGCTTGCTAGTGTAGTGGACTTTTTGCGGCAGCAGGTTATGCCTGAAACCACCGGAAGAACTCAGTTTTTGGCTCGGGTTGCCAGCAACTCGCTGGCTATCGGGCAGCGTGAAATGGCGCTGGGCAGCGCTGCCGCAGCGCAGGAACGCAGTCGTCTGCAGAGCCTACTGAACAGCACCAGTGGCGACCTCATCGATCTGCGCTGGCAGTTGGTTAAGGCGCTGCGGGAGGGCGCAATGGATCTCTGTGTCGATGGCCTCGCCGAACATTTACGCGCGTCTATCGTCAACCAAGTTAACATCGACCAGCCGCGGTATCCGGGTCTAACCACGGCGCTTAACGGTGGAGTCGGCGTCTAAGTCTTAGCCGCTTCACGTAACCGCAAGAGCACAACAGTGCGTATTAAGAGGGGCAACAGCATGGGATTATTAACAGACAAAGTCGCGGTAATTACTGGCGGCATTAGTGGCCTTGGTCGCGCCAGCGCGCTGCGCTATGCGGCAGAAGGTGCCAAGGTCATTGTCGCTGATATCAACGCCGAGCGCGGCGCAAACGCTGCGGCAGAAATGTCCGCTACTGGCGCTGCGATTGAATTTGTCCAGGTTGATGTCACCAGCAAGGCCAGTCAGCAGGCGTTATTTGATGACGTTGTAGCCCGCTATGGCCGGGTCGATAGCGTGCTTGCTGCGGCCGGCGTGTCTTCATCGGGCTATGTCAGCGGCGAAGTCGCCGAGGTAGATGAAGACCCAATAAAGCGGATGTTTCATAACCGCGAGTTGGAGGATTGGCAGCGCGTTATGGCGGTTAACGTCACCGGAGTAATGCTCAGCAATCAGATCGCTATTCAGCATATGCTCGCTCAAGGCACCAAGGGCACCATTGTAAATATCGCCTCCATTGCAGGTCAGCGCCCGCTGTTTGGTGCATCCGACTACTGCGTCTCCAAGGCGGCGGTGATCATGCTGACCAAAACCGTGGCCGCCGAGTACAGCACCAGTGACATTCGCGTC
>JAACDW010000095.1 GCA_009936775.1 Pseudomonadota bacterium | reverse complement strand
CCAGTGTCGCAGAGTTCCAGCGACCACGAGAAATCACCGACGCAGTGGGCACAGCCATGGGCGTTGAGGCGAGTCAAAATCGGCGCGATCAACTGGCTCAACTGCTTGGCGAAGAGATCGAGTTTTTACCCCGCGAGCGCAAGGATATCGATGCGGTAGTGACCTTTACCAACGGTTTGGAGTCCAAGGCGTTAGTGCCCGCTTTAAAGTTTCACTTCGCCGACGAACTACCGGTATTTGCAACGTCACAAACCGCACGCGCCGCAGATTTGAGTGCGTTAGTGGGTTTTCAGGTCACGGAGCTACCCTTACTGGCCAAGCCCAGTGCCATCGGACAAAATTTGTCCGCAGCCTTCAATCTGCGGGATAGCCGTTTGGTTGAGTTGTATGCGCTTGGTCTTGATGCCTATCGCCTTGCGACGTGGACCCATTGGTTGCGACAAAATAGCAGCGCGCTGGCTGCAGATACCCAGATAACCCTTGAGGCTGCCAGCGGAACATTGACACTGGCCCGGCAAGGTTTAGTCAAACGCACCCTAACGCTGGCAGCAATTGACCCGCGCGGCAGGCTGCAAACATCGAGTAAGCGCCCGCGCTGATGCTGCCGTTACTTTTGTTAACGCGCAGTCATGCAACCGCATTGGAGCGAGAGCCTTGCAGCAGCGTATTTGCGCTACCACGGGCTTACTGAGCTGGCGCGCAATCATCGCTGTCGCTATGGCGAAATTGATTTGATCATGCGCGAAGGCCGCAACCAAGAAGCGATCATCGTCTTTGTAGAAGTAAAATACCGCCAACGTCTCGATTTTGGCGCACCGGAGGAAACCGTTACTGTCGCCAAACAACGCCGTATTTTGCTAACGGCGAGCCACTATTTACAGACACGAAGCGGCTTCGATCACATGACTCGGTTTGACGTTATAGCCATTAGCCAGCCACACTACCTACCTCGAATCACTTGGATAAAAGACGCTTTCATATGACACGCCACAACGCTACCGTCGTTTTTTTCTTTGGACTGCTTACTTTTGGCCTACTGGTAGGGTGTACCAACAATCCTGAACGCACACGCACCCCCGGAGATTTCATTGACGACAACGCGCTGGAATTTGTGATCGAGAGAGAAATTCGCGCCGCCAATGAGGGTTTCAAGCAAGCCCACTTGGTCACGACGGTATATGACGGCTTGGTGTTACTGCTTGGCGAAGTCGCGTCGACGGAGTTACGGGAGCAGGCGACAGAAGTGGCCGAGTCGCTGTACAAAGTTGACCCAGACAAAGTGTACAACTACCTTACCGTCGGCGGTCCTATCTCTCTGTTGGCTCGCACCAATGACAGCCTACTCTCTGGCAAGGTGAAAACTCGATTGCTAATTGCTCCCGACGTGCCCGCAAACAAAGTCAAAGTTGTTACGCAAAAGGGCGTAATTTATTTGCTTGGAAAAATCACTCGCAGCGATGCAGACCTTGTAGTGGCAGAGACACAAAAAGCATTTGGGGTACAAAAAATCGTAAAAGTGTTCGACTACCTGCCTGAGGAGTAGACGCTTGGCACCTGTTGTCACACTTCACAGGGCTGGATCCTAGACACGTGGCATTTCCAAAAAAGATTATTGCCACGGCCTCGCGCCTTAATCGGGAAGCCTGCCCGACGAACTACCTACACCAGTCGCAGTGTTGGTTTGCTACCTGTCGAATCGGGTTTGCCTGAAGCTGGCTTTGCCTCTGCCTGAGAGGCCGTTGGTGCAGAGGCGCTCTCCACTGAATCCACCATCGCTTCATCGGTCAACATATCTTCATCATCAAAGGCCAAGCCTTGCCCGGAGTCGCGGCAATAAATGGCTCGAACGCTTTCAATAGGCAACACCAACTCGATGCTACGACCCGATAAGCGGCCCTCGCACATGATGTATTCATTGCCTAAGTTGAGATTTCTAACGGCTTGGGGCGAAATGTTAAGAACAATTTGCCCGTCACGCACATGTTCGGTCGGCACCACGACACCGTCGATCTCGGCATCTACCAAAATATTTGGCACTTCCCCGCTATCAACAATCCAGTCATAGAGTCCTCGCAAGAGGTAGGGACGACGTGGTTTCACTCACGCATCTCCATTTCCGCTTCGGTTAGGCTGGAGCGAAACGCATCGCGTTCGAACATCGACTGCATATACCGATGCAGTGCCTTGGTCGAGCGTTCGGGCAGCGCAATATCTACTTGCTTGAGGCGCCACAGAATCGGTGCGACGCAGCAGTCAACTAGCGAAAGCTCATCATTCATGAAGAAGGGTTTTTCTGCGAAAATAGGAGCGATAGCGATGATGCTTTCGCGCAGCTCTTTGCGTGCCTTGCTCAGCGCCGTCTCTCGTCCCTTACCAAGCATGAGAACATCGAGACGCGAACTCCACTCTTTTTCTACACGCGATATCCACAGGCGGGAAAGCGCGCGCTGCACAGGGTAAACCGGCAACAGCGGTGGATGCGGGAACCGCTCATCCAAGTATTCCATAATCACGTTGGCTTCGTAGAGCGCGAGATCTCGATCCGCGAGCGTGGGCAGTGTGCTGTAGGGATTTAGCTCGGCTAAATCTTCAGGCTCCTTGCCTGCAATAATATCGACCACATCGACGGTTACACCCTTTTCGGCCAACACCAAGCGCACCCGATGTGAATACTGGTCTCTCGGGTCGGAAAATAAGGTCATCGCTGACCGCTTGGTAACAATACTCATCTGTGTTTTTCTCTTTTAAAAGGCGAGCCGCCCAGTCGGTCGACTGCGGCGCTGACGCGCCTGTGATCGTCACCAACCACAGGCTGATTTGTTGGGCTAGTGTTTTACGTCTTTCCAGTATTCTCGGTTCAGCAGGTAGGTAAAGCTGCCGAGGATGATTAAGAACAATAGCACGAATACACCTGTGCGCTGTCGTTCAAGCCGCGCAGGCTCGCCAACGTAGTACAGGAAGTTGGTCAGATCATAGATGGCTGAATCGAATTCTTCGGTGCTCATCAAGCCGGTGCCGGCGTCCACTACCAGTTCACTGCAATCTTCAGCGTTACAAACCTGACGCTGCACGCCCTGCAAATCCAGCAGCACGTTGGGCATACCCACATTGGCAAACACTTTGTTGTTCACACCTAGCGGGCGGTTTTCGTCAACGTAAAATGTTTTCAGATAGTTGTAGACCCAGTCCGTACCGCGCACTCTGGCGACCATGGTTAGATCTGGCGGCGCCGCCCCAAACCAAGCCTTTGACTCTTCCCGAGGCATGGATGTGGTCATCAAATCACCAATCTTTTGCCCGGTAAAAACTAAGTTCTTCAGCGCGAGTTCATGGGGAATGCCTAAATCATCGGCAGTGCGTTCGTAGCGCTGAAACTGCAAGCCGTGACAGCCCATGCAGTAATTCGCATAGAGCTTGAAGCCATTCTGCAAACTCGGCAGGTTCTGTAAATCACCATCGAACTCTTGCATGGGCCAGTCTGAGCTTGAGGCGGACCAACTGGCGAGCGGAATCGTCAGCAGTGCTGTGACCAGTATTCTTTTCATTATCCCGTGACCCTCTCCGGTTCAGGCTGTGTTTTCTCAACTCGGGTATACCAAGGCATCAAAATGAAGTAAGCAAAGTACAGGGCGGTACAGACCTGCGCTGCGATGGTGCCAGCCTTTGACGGTGCTTGGGTACCCAGATAACCGAGAATAACAAAGCTGATTACGAATATGCTCAGCATCATGCGCGAGATGGATCCTTTGTAACGCATGGACTTCACAGGGCTACGGTCGAGCCATGGCAGCGCCATAGGAATAACGATGGCACCAACCATTACAACAAAACCCCAAAACTTGGCGGAAAGACCAAACAGCGGGAACGTTGCTGCGCGTAACATGGCGTAGAAGGGTGTGTAGTACCAAACTGGTGCGATGTGATCTGGCGTTTTTAACGGGTCCGCCATTTCAAAGTTTGGCTTCTCCAAGAAATATCCGCCCATCTCAGGCGCAAAGAACACCACTGCGCAGAAGATAAACAGGAATACAACCATCGCGTGGATGTCGTGCACGGTGTAGTAAGGATGGAAAGGAATGCCATCACGAGGCACGCCGTTTTCGTCTTTGTTCTTTTTGATCTCAATACCGTCTGGGTTATTAGATCCGACGTGATGCAAAGCCACCAAGTGCACGAAGATTAAAATGCACAGCACCAGCGGCAGCGCCACAACATGCAGGGCAAAAAAGCGGTTGAGGGTGGTTTCCGACATGAGGAAGTCACCGCGAATCCACTCCATCAGGTCTGGCCCGATGTAGGGAATTGAGCCAAATAGAGACACGATAACTTGCGCACCCCAGTAAGACATGTTGCCCCAAGGCAGCAGGTACCCAAAAAAACCTTCCGCCATCAACGCGATGAAAATGACCATGCCGATTAGCCATAAAAGCTCTCGTGGGCCGCGATAGGAACCGTAGCGCAGCGCTCTGTACATATGCAGATACACTACAACAAAGAAAAACGACGCGCCGGTAGAATGCAAGTAACGCATCAGCCAGCCGTACTCCACATCGCGCATGATGTATTCCACGGAGGCAAACGCGCCGTCACCACTGGGCACGTAGTTCATGGTTAACCAAACGCCCGTAAGCAGCTGGTTCACCAGCACGAACATGGCCAAAAAGCCAAAGTAGTACCAAAAGTTAAAGTTCTTTGGCGCATAGTACTTCGACATGTGGTATTCGAAGGTCTCTGTGGCGGGGAAACGCTTGTCTACCCACTCCATGGCACCCGCAAGGCCTGAACTAGAGCCTTGAGCTTCGGTCTTATCCATTAAGCATCACCTTTTGTCTCACGGCCCCCGCAGTTTTAGAGAGCCAAATTTTTTTCCGGATGAAATGTTTTTCGCTTTAGTAGCAGTTGGCGCATTACGCCGTATCAATCGGCTTTTAGCCGATCACGATGACTGTATCGGACTCAAAACGGTAAGGTGGCACCTCCAAGTTGTACGGTGCCGGGACACCTGCCACCACACGACCAGCCAAATCGAACTTTGAGCCGTGACACGGGCAGAAAAAGCCGCCTTGTCCCGTTTCTTCGAAATTCTCCGTTTCGACATACTTAGGTGAGCACCCTAAGTGCGTGCAAATGCCGACATAAACCCCCAGTTCAGGCCGTTCAGAGCGCCAAGGGTTGACGGCAAATTCTGGTTGTTGTTCAGGGTTTTTTGAGTCTGGGTCGGCCAACCCGGTAGTATCGCCTTCCAAGGATGCAATCGCAGACTGATCGCGATACACCACAAAAATCGGCTTGCCCCGCCAGGCGACGATGGGGCTAAGCATTTCGCCCGGGGCTAACTTTGACACATCAATTTTGACTGGCGCGCCGGCGGCTTTCGCCTTTGCGCTTGGGGTCCAGTATTTGATGAAAGGCCATGCAGCGCCGACGGCGCCCACTGCAGCTACCGCTGAGGTAGCCTGAATCAAGAAGTAGCGACGACTGTTCGTTCCGCTCTCTTCGCCAGCCTCATTAGAGGCATTTTCAACTGCGCCATCGCTCACGACGGTAGCTCCCTTATCAACTAATTTGTCTTATTACATGCCTGTGAACAGACGTGTTTCACGGGTAATTGTAGCTCTTGGTCTCATCGCCTCTTTTGGCTCGGAAGCTTTATCTGGCTCGAACGCTTCATTCGGCTTGATGGCTCTATTTAGCCTTTACACTCAATTTGGCTTTACCGCTTCCGTTTGCTTTACAGCTTACGTTTGCTTTACCGCTT
>JAACDW010000094.1 GCA_009936775.1 Pseudomonadota bacterium | reverse complement strand
TCAGCATCTGACCGCGCCTCTCGCACAGTAAAATGCTCAAGGTATTGGGTCACCTGCTGACGCAGTGCGTCACTGCAGTCCGTTAAGGGCACGTTGCTGTGTGGCTGGGCGTTCAAGGTATCTATCGTTTTAACCCTTGAACTGGGGTTTGCGCTTCTCCAGAAAGGCGTGCAAACCCTCCTGACCGTCAGGGCTGCTGATCATCGCCGCAATGCCCCTCGCTTCCAGCTCCATTTGCGATTCAAGACTGTGATCGAAGCTACCATCGAGCAGAGCTTTTACCTGCCCATAGGCTTGAGTTGGGCCTTGCGCTAGCTTGGCCGCGAGCTGCTGAGCCTCGGCGAGCACTTGGTCGTCTGCAACCACCCGATTCACAACCCCCCACTCAAGAGCCTCGGCAGCACTGAGTACACGATTCATCAGCATCAGTTCCCGGGCGCGACGATCACCAATTTTGCGCGGCATGTAATAGGTAGAACTGCCGTCAGGCGATAGCCCTGCGTTGGTATAGGCCATGGTCATCACTGCACTCTCTGCGGCAATGGCCAAATCAGCAGCCATGAGCAGTGAAAAGCCCGCCCCGGCGGCGGTACCGTTGACTGCCGCGATGACTGGTGCGGCATTGCGCGCAAGGCGTGAAAGCGCCAGATGCAGATCTCCGGTCATTTTCATTATCAGGGTACGTGCGCCGTCGCCGGCCGCTGCAAACTCGCCCAGATCACCACCGGCACAGAACACCTTGCCCGCGCCGGTCAGCACCACTGCGCGAATCGCTTGATCGGCATCGATTTGCAGCGCTGCCGCATGCAGTTCTGCACCCATTTGCGGTGACATGGCGTTCATGTTTGCGGGCCGATTCAGCGTAATTGTGGCAACGCCTGCTGACACCGTAAAATCTAGCGTCTGGTAACTCACTTTCGCGCTCCTGTTTATTCGTGTTTTTGGTTGGATAAATTTAGCACTGTCGCGCTGCTGCTGCTTAACTTGATTTGCTCAGTCCTTTACCATTGCTCTTTCCTTCACTTCGCTATCAAGGACCCACCATGGATGTAAATCTCAGCTCGGAAGATTTGGCGTTTCAACAAGAGGTCAGAGATTTTCTGCAAAACAATGCCCACGACCCCAAAACCGACTATGCCCAATGGCGCCTGAATTGGTTTGAGCTGGCCAAGGCGAAAGGTGGGTGGGACGTGCCGAAATGGCCAGAGGCCTTCGGTGGGCCGGGTTGGTCACCAACTCAGCACTATATTTGGGAAAAAGAAACCGCGGTCGCACAGACCCCTTGGGATCTACCATTTGGCCTGTCCATGCTCGCCCCAGTGCTGATGAACTACGGCAACGAGGAACAGCAGCAGCGCTTCTTACCAGATATTCGCGCACGCAAAGTGAACTGGTGCCAAGGTTATTCGGAACCCAACGCAGGGTCGGACTTGGCCAATCTGAAAACCAAGGCCGAGCTATCTGAAGACGGCACCTATTACACGGTCAACGGCAGCAAAATTTGGACCACGCTGGCGCATATCGCAGACTGGATTTTCTGCCTAACGCGCACCAGTGATACCGGTAAGAAACAAGAAGGTATTACCTTCCTGCTGATTCCAATGCACCAAGAAGGAATCGAAGTAAAACCCATCATCACCCTTGGTGGTGCTCACAGCGTCAACATGGTTCACCTTACCGACGTCAAAGTACCGGTTGAAAACCTCGTCGGCGAAGAAGGTAAGGGCTGGGGTTATGCCAAGGGCTTATTAGCGCACGAACGCACAGGCTTAGCGGGCATCTCAAGGTCCTTAGTGGCGCTAGACCATCTGCGCATCCAAGCCAGCGGCGTCAAGCGCGGCAATGCGACCTTGCTGGACGATCCAGCCTACAAGTCCAAGCTCGCGGAGTTGGAAATCGACCTGCTGGCCACCGAGTTTACCGAGCTACGTTCCTTAGCCAGCGCCGCCAACGGCGCAGAGCCAGGACCCGAGTCGTCTATTCTCAAGCTCAAGGGCACAGAAATTCAGCAGCGTATTCAAAAACTCACCGTAGAAGCCGGAGGCATTTACTCCGCCGCTTGGGGCAAGCAGCCGGTAGGCCACAGCTTTGCCAAGGGTGGTATGGCGGGTTATCTGTCGAGCCGCGCTTATACGATTTATGGCGGTGCGTCCGAAGTGCAAAAAGACGTGGTGGCGAAAAACGTGCTGGGGCTGAAGAAAGCCAAGTGATATCGATGGCATCACACTGCGATGCCGCGGCATAGAACCGAAACGGAACCGACTATGAATTTTGACTTATCTGAAGAACAACAATTGCTCAAGGACAGCGTCGAGCGCTTTGTTAACGACAACTACGACCTCGACAGCCGCCAAAGCTTGAGCAAAAACGCATCAGGCTTCAGTGACACCTATTGGCAGACCATGGCCGAGCTGGGTTGGCTGGGGGTTACGGTACCCGAAGCCCATGGCGGCTTTGGTGGCAATCAGGCAGACACCATGGTGCTAATGGAAGCATTCGGCAAAGGTCTGGTATTGGAACCGTTTTTTGCCAGCGCGGTATTGGGTACGCGAGCGATTGTCGCTGGTGCAAACAGCGACACTCAAACCGCCTTGCTGCCTGAGTTAATCGCTGGCAGCTGCAGACTGAGCTTGGCCTACGCCGAGGAGCAGTCGCGTTTTGATTTAGAGGATGTGATCACACGGGCCACCGCAGCTGACGGTGGCTATATAATCAACGGCCACAAGAGCATGGTTCAGCACGGCGGCAGCGCCGACCGGCTCGTGGTCAGCGCGCGCACCAGCGGCGGCCAACGCGACGTTAATGGCATCTCGTTGTTCTTGGTCGACACCAAGGCCGAGGGCGTGAAGGTGCAGTCTTTTCCCACCGTTGATGGCCAGCAAGCCGCCGAAGTCAGCTTTGACAATGTGGCGGTAACTGAAAGCGACCTGCTGGGGCAGCTGGATAACGGCTTTGGCCTGCTGCAAGACATAGCCATTGACGGCATTTTGGCACTGGCGGCGGAAGCGGTAGGCGCTATGGAAATTCTGTACAAAGACACCGTGGCGTATACGCAGGAGCGCGAGCAATTTGATCACAGCCTGTCAGATTTTCAGGTGCTGCAGCATCGCATGGTCGACATGTTCATGGAGTACGAGCAGTGTAAGTCCCTGCTCTACCGGGCCACATTAGAGGTTGTGCAAAACGGTCGCGAGGCGATCCGCATTGTCCACGCGCTTAAGTATATGGTGGGCAAGGTCGGCACATTTATCGGCGAAAACGCGGTACAGCTGCACGGCGGCATGGGCATGACCGAGGAGCTTCGCATTGGCCACTACTTCAAGCGCCTGCTGGTTATCGATGCCCAGTTTGGCAACTCAGATCACCACTTGCACTGCTTTGCCGGCTAGCGGCGGATTGCTCACCCGATGCCCGGCTTCTTCAAAGATCCCCTGTGGCTTTTTCTTCTGCTGGGCGGGCTTATGTTCGCGGTGGTCGCCTGGCAACCGCAAGAGCGGGTAATTCGCATTACCCAGGGCGACATCCAGCGCATAGAGGAACAGTGGCAGCAGCAGATGCGTCGGCCGCCAGCAGCGGCCGAACGGCAAAGTCTGATCAGCCAATTAATTCGTGATGAAGCCCTCTATCAAGAGGCCATCGCCCTGAACCTCGACGCAGGCGATACCATAGTGCGCCGTCGGCTGATTCAAAAGCTGGCGTTTCTTACCGAGGACTTAGCCACCGCCGAACCGCCACAGGAGGCGCAGTTAAGGCGGTTTCACGCCGAGCACCAAGGCAATTATCAAGTGCCAGAGCAGTTCAGCTTTCAGCATATCTACTTCTCAGCCGATCGCGCCGCCGAGGCTGCCGAACTCAGTGCGGAAGCTCTTGCCACGCGTGCCGTCGCCGACCCAACCATGGCCGGTGACCCGTTTATGCTACAGCGTAGCTATACCCAGCGATCCAGTCGCGAGATTGGCGACCTCTTTGGTCGTGCCTTTGCCCGCGATCTTGCTGGGCTGCAGGTACAAACAAACTGGCAGGGACCGCTACGCTCGGCCTACGGCTGGCATGCCATCCAACTCACACATAAGCGAGCGGCAGCAGATCTCAGCTATGAGCAAGTAGCCGAAAAGGTACTTATCGATTGGCAGCAACAACAGCGCAGTGCAGCCAACAAAGCCTATATCGACAACCTACTGGCGACCTATACGATTCAGTTACCCACCGGTTTACAAGCAACGCACGCACCATGAGCAGCACAGACCCTGCGCAAACGTCGCCGACCCGCTGCAAGCGCCGGCAGCAGGCAACGTCCACCCCTGCCCTGTTATTGGTACTCATGCTGGTAATGTTCGCCGCCGTTATGCCGCAACAGCTCAACGCAGACGAAGTGCGACCCGCGTACTTAGAACTGCGCGAGTTAGAACAGCACGAACCAGAACAGCTAGAGAAGACCCACGGCGGTTACGATATTTTGTGGAAACAGCCCGTGGTCGAAAACCGGCGCCTACCCATTGACCCGATTTTTCCCACCAACTGTCCGCTCACTGAAACAGCCCCCCCAGAGCTAACCGGCAGCGCCCTGCTGAAACGCTGGCAAACCACCTGCGACTTACGATTGGGCCCAATTGAAATTGTCGGGCTGCGTACATCCATTACCGATGTGATGGTCCGGCATATAGGTCTCGACGGGGCAGTAGAAAACTACATCGTGTTGCCTGCCGACCCGGTACTCGACCTAGCCAGCAAGAGCCAAGATCAAGCTGGCTATTTGATCATAGGTATCGAGCACTTAGTGGGTGGCTTAGACCACGTGCTGTTTGTGATTGGATTGGTGCTGTTTATTCGTTCACCATGGATGCTGCTGAAAACTATCACAGCCTTCACCATTGCCCACAGCATTACGCTGACGCTTTCCATTTTACAGTTGGTAAGCCTACCGCAAGCCCCGGTAGAGGCCGTTATCGCGCTATCAATTGTGTTTTTGGCCAGAGAGCTGGCTCAGCCTGAGGCCAAAAAGTCGGCCCTGACCCGTTCGAGCCCTTGGCTGATGGCCTTCGTCTTTGGCCTGCTCCACGGCCTTGGCTTTGCTGGCGTACTGCGCGAGATTGGACTACCTGAGGATGCCCTGTTCGGCAGCCTGCTGCTTTTCAATATCGGTATTGAACTGGGTCACATTATGGTGATCGCGACCCTGCTCGGTGCGCTTTGGCTCTGGCGCCGATTCAATGAAAGACTTAGTCTATCCACGCAGAGCGCCTATTTTATTGCCGCTTATGCAATGGGTTGTACGGCAACCTACTGGACCATTGACCGCACCGTTGCACTGTTTTAGCCCATAACACTCTGGGGGAGTATGAAATATTTTTTATTGGCTTTCGCTGCTACTGGCCTTTTCGGCTGCGCCGAGCCCGCACCTTTTGAAGAGACTTTTCGCTCCGC
>JAACDW010000093.1 GCA_009936775.1 Pseudomonadota bacterium | reverse complement strand
TGTTCCGGTACCCCGCCCAGCAGTTGGGCTAAGGCTGCATTGGCGTAGGGAATGGTGGCGTCCAACACGGTGCGTGATGCGCCGGGCACTGCCAGCAGTTTGCTCAGCACTGAGGTGCCGCCGCCAGTGATGTGTAGAACACCCTGCCAAGCCGAGTCATGGAGCGCCTGAATTGTCATGCAGGCGCGGTCAAAAAAGTTTTCACGCGCTCGACGAAGCCTTCGAGCTGATCGTGGTGCACCCAGTGTCCGGCGTTAGCAAAGGCTTCAACTTCCAGCGGGCAGTTAAAGTTCTTGGTACGGCCATCGGCGATAGGGTCTGAGGCCCAAGACTCCAATCCTCTGACCAGTAGGGTCGGGCAGGTAATTTCGCCATATAGCTTCGCCATATCGTCGAAGGGCACACCAATAGGCGCGAAGTTGCGCACATAGTTATCAAATTTCCAGCTGTAGGTGCCGTCTTCGTTTTGGTTGCTGCCGTGAATGGTCAGATGCCGGGCTTGGGCTTCCGAAAGGTGCGGGTTTTCTGTCTGCATGCGCTGGAAGGCCTCCTCCAGCGACGGGTAGCGTTTGACCAAGCGGCCAGAGGATTTGCGCACACCGTTCATCCAGTCGTGCAAACGCTCGCTCATGTTTTGCTGCAAGCGTTTCTCCATCATGGCAGGCGGCGGTCCCATGCCTTCAATGGCTACCAGCTTGGTCACCCTATCGGGGTGCAAAGCCGTATAAAGAAGGGCGATAGAGCCACCCAGGGAGTGGCCGACCACGGTTACCGGTGCCATCTGTTTCTGCTGCAAGAGCTGGGCTATGTCGTACACGTAGTCAATCTGGTTATAGCTGCCGCCCATCATCCACTCGCTGTCGCCATGTCCGCGCAGATCTGGAGCAATGATGTGATAGTCGTGGCGAAAGTGTTCGGCGACCCAGTCCCAATTACGGCAATGGTCTCGCCCACCGTGAATAAGAATCATGGGTGGTGCGTCCGGATTGCCCCAATCCGTATAGTGCAGCCGCAGGCGCTGGGAGAAGTAGGTATGGGAGGTGGGGCCCAAGGTTACGGTCATAGTGGAAGTCCTGACTGACGGTTGATGGAATGCAGCGCGATTATAAATCACCCGGCGGGATTTATTCGCAGCTATTTGCTGGTAGCGGCGCGAGCGCTAGAGAGCCGCGCGATTGCAGCTTCAATAACGAAGCCGAGCAGCAGGATAAAGGTGGCGCTGATATGGTTAAGCCAGCCGCTGGAGAAAAACACTAGAGCACAGGCGTAAATGCCAATGACCCGCAGTATGCTGCCGTAGGCCATGCCACCAGTGCGCCGCATAACCATAAGATGCGCATGGAAATAGTTGCGGTAGACAATGATCGCCGGCATCAGGCACATAATCAGCGTCGCATCCTTGGCCACCGCGATGACGTGAGTCGGTAAACCCATAAGCGTTCCCCAGACCCACTGATGCAGCGGGGTCAGACAAAACAGCAGCATAATGGCGGTGATGCCAAGACAGACCAGCAACATGAAGCGGCGTTTGGCGGGCAATTCGTCAAACCCGAAGCTGATAAAAAAGTGCCGGAATTGATTGGCGGCTTGCTGAAAGATCATGCTGAAGTCAAAGGCCACGCGCAGGGCGGCGATTATGGCGATGCCGTCTGATGTGCGGGCGACGAAGGCAAATAGAATCGGGCGGCTAAGAGCAAACATCACACCGGTGGTAGAAACAGGGATAAAAAAGCCCAGCAGTTCTCGGTAGCTGACGCCCTCGTGTTCGCGCACCGGTGGCGGTGCATAAAGTCGGTAACGCGCGAGCAGCAACAGGCTGAGCATCACGAGCACTCCTAAGGTTTCCGCGCCCACCACCACGTAGGTGGGTTTGATCGCCAGCGCCAAACCGCCGAGCAAGGCTGCAATAACCACCCCGAGGTAGGTGAAATTGATCACAGTCATCCAGCCGGTCAACTTTGCCTGCACCAATAAGCCAGAAAAATAGTGGCGCTGACCGTTAAGCATAATCAGCGGGCAAAGCAGCAGGAGATACTCGCTTACTCTGGCGGTGAGGTCGGTATCGAGGCTGAAAAGCTGACCAACCAACAGCCCGCCGGTCGTGGTGCCAGCTATAGCCGCAAGAGGAACCGTGATGGCTGCGCTTGCCATCACCACAAAGCGCCAAGAGCGGCGGGTGGCTTCGGGACTGCGGGCATACACATTGGACAGCTGGGCGATAAATTGCAGCGACGCATTAAAGAAGCTAAAGACGCCATAGGACAAGGCCAGTACGGCGAGTTCCGTTACCGCGTCTGGGTATTTGGCGAGGGCGGCATTTTGGAACTGTATGGACAGCACCATGCCCACGCCAATCAGCGCGAGTGGCCAATAGAATCGCCAGTAGGCGAGCACTAGAGCTGGATTGGCGGGTAGATTGGCGGGTGGATCGGCAAGCGGATCGGTGTCGCCGTTAGCGGCTGAAGGTTAGGCTAAAAGTCACGGGCACGCTGTAGCCAATAGACGGTAGGCCAGCCACCTCGCGAAGGCGTTCAATTCCTGCCATAAGATCCAACGCGTTGGCGTCAACTACAATGGGCTGCACGGTGGTTACGCTGACCCTGTTGGCGTTCATTGGCACAACCAATACCTCGCCGCTCACCTGCGCGCTCTGGCCCGCCAAACTCAGCGCGGCGCTGATGGGCAAGCGTCTTGGGCGGTCTAGGCTTTGCAGTACAGCAACATCTAACTCGGTGCGAATTTGTGCTTCGGGAAAGTTCACAACATCGAACAGCATGGACTGCATGCGTGTGTTGCGAATCTCTATGCCGGTATCGACGCTGCTCAGGTCAATCTTCAGTTCGGCGACGCCGGTGTCGCTGATGTTGCCGGTAAGGCGTGTAAAGCCGTGGCTCTCGGCGATATGGGTGGCCTTGGTCGAAATGAAGTTGAGCTGCGAGGCTTCGTTGACCAGCTGCCAATCGGCACGGGCGGTGATGTTCGTCAGCAGTAGGACCAGCAGCAGACTAAGTGTGACGGCGGCCTTGCTAGCCGCGCTGTGGATACTCGTGAACATAAACGTCTCCAATGGTTTACAGGGTGCGGCTGATAAGTTCTTTCATACTTTCGTTGGTGCCGCCGTATATCGTCTGCACGCGGGCGTCACGATACATACGCGAGATGGGATATTCCTCCATGTAGCCCGCGCCGCCATGCAGCTGCAAACAAATGTCGATGTTTTGGTTCTGTTTGTCAGTGGTCCAGTACTTGGCCATGGACGCGGTGGCTGCATCCAACTCACCGGCAAGGTGTTTGATCAAACATTGGTCGACAAAGGTGCGAGCGATGAGGGCTTCGGTTTTGCATTCTGCCAGCTTGAATTTGGTGGTCTGGAGATCCAGCACTCGTTGCCCAAAGGCCTTGCGCTGTTTGACAAATTCCAGCGTCAGCGTGATTGCGCGTTCCATATCCACCACGGCGGCCTGCGCAATGTTTAGCCGTTCTTGAGGCAGTTGCTGCATAAGCTGTACAAAGCCCTTGCCTTCCTCGCCCAGTAAATTGTCGGCGGGCACTCGACAGTCTGCGAAGAAAAGCTCGGAAGTGTCCGCGGCGGCCTGCCCCAGTTTCTTCAAGTTGCGGCCCTTGCTGAAGCCGACAGTGCCGGCCTCCACCACAATTAGGCTAATGCCCTTGGCGCCTAGGGATGGGTCGGTCTTAGCGACCACGATAACGAGATCGCAGTGCTGACCATTGCTGATGTAGGTTTTGCTACCGTTGATCACAAATTCATCGCCATCGCGGATGGCCGTGGTGCGAATACTCTGCAAATCTGAGCCAGTGTTCGGTTCCGTCATGGCGATTGCCCCAACCTTGGAGCCCGCTGCCATACCCGGTAACCAGCGCTGGCGCTGGCCTTCGCTGCCGTAACGCAGGAAGTAAGGGGCAACGATTTGGCTATGCACCTGCGTACCCAGTCCTGAAGCACCGCAGCGTAACTGCTCCTCCATAATCACAGTTTCGTGGCGGTAGTCACCGCCGCCGCCGCCGTATGCAGCAGGCACTGCAGCGAGCAAAAAGCCTGCAGCACCGGTCTTGCTCCAAGCATCGCGATCGACTATGCCATTGGCCTCCCAGCACTCATGGCGGGGGGCCAGTTCGGTGGTAAAGCACGTGCGTGCTGCATCGCGCAGCAGGGCAAGCTCCTCGTCCATCCAAGGTGGTGTGTAATTTTCAAAAAGGTCGGTCATGGTCTCCCCCGAGCCGCCTGCGAATGTCTGCGTTGCGTGGCCATGGTTTGAGTGGCACCGCGTTGTGATTTGAATCTAGCGCAAGACTATCACTGCCGGCGCTGCAATCGAAGGCACTGCTGGGCAGCGGCACAACGTTAGCGGTCTTCAAAGTTGGGCTGTATGACGCTTAAAATGCTTAGGTAGAAGTGTTCAAAATCGCGCTTAGTCATAACGCGGTGTTGTGGGTGTTGTGGCGGCAGCAGCCACTCTTCGACCACTCTTGCGCGCCACCCCAAGTGCCGTGCGACGTCGGCACCGGCTAGTCCATGTTGGTTGCACAGCGCTAGCGTGCGCGCGTTGAAGTCGCCTTGAGTATCAATTTCGACTTCTCTTTCAATCGTTAGCCAGATCGAACGCAGTTCATTTATTCCCCGAGGAGACAGCTCGCCTTGAGCGGCATCTCCTAACCAGACACTGCCACTACGGTTGCTCACATGTTGCATGTATTTTGCGATCAGTCGTCGGTAGCCCATTGTTGCCTTTTTTTTCTTTGCGCAACTGAGGCTGCGTGGCAAATATGAACTTCGTATGTCAGTTCGATGACAAAACGACATTTAAGTCAGCGTAAATTTCGATATGCAGCAGTCCTGCTGCGAGCGGTTCGCCGCAGAATATCGGCGTCAAAATCCGAAATTTTGTGCTGTCATAAGACGGTTACATGAACGTCACGATGCCGTAATCCACGAGAACCAAAGTGCGGTACCCGCAAAACATGCGGTAGATCTTTTTCAACACTTTGGGGATTTCAAAATGCAATTTAGAGCTCGTAAAGCGAACAAGGCTATGCTCTCAGCGTTCCTAGTAGCCGGCCTATTGGCGGGCTGCGGTGGTGGAGGCGACATTAATATCGCTCCACAAACTTCGGATAACTCGGTAGACAATTCAACCACCACAAACGCACCAGTGGACACCGTTAATCCTTGTGCTTCCTATGTAAATGAAGCCGGTCAGACGGTTCAGGGCGAGTTCAGCTCTCCCAATTGCTCCTACTCAGTGGCCTTCGCCGACGCGGGTAACAACGTCACAACTGACCTGACGATCCCTGCCCTAGAAAACTCCGGGGCGCATATGTTCGACGGCAGCTTGTTTATCGGCGAAGCGCATAGCGATAGCGCCGAGTTGAGTGCAGCGGGCATCGCCGAAGGCGGTGATGGTCCTCAGTTAACGATCGAAGCAGGCGCTACACTGGCTTTCGCCTCGCGACTGCAGTTCGTGATCATTAACCGTGGTTCGACGATCTTTGCTGTGGGTTCTGCAGCAGCGCCGATCACCTTTACTTCCTTTACCGATATCAACGGCACTGTGGGTGCGGAAGATGTACAGCAGTGGGGCGGCATTGTTATTAACGGCTTCGGTGTATCGAACAAATGCGACTACACCGGCACCCGAGGTGCGGCAGGTTTTGCTCTTGTAGACGAGTGCAACATCGCGGCGGAAGGCGCAGAGGGCTTGGATGAAAGCTACTACGGCGGTGACAACGACGCCGATACGTCAGGACGTCTGGAATACGTTGTCGTAAAGCATACCGGTGCTGAAGTAGGCAACGGTGATGAACTCAACGGTATTACCTTTGGTGGCGTTGGTAGCAACACTGTTGTCAAGAATCTACAGATGTACTCAACATACGACGATGGCATCGAGATGTTTGGTGGTGCGGTGAACTTTGAAAATTATGCTGCGGTTTACGTCCGTGATGATTCCATCGACATTGACGAGGGTTACATTGGCACGATCACCAATGCCCTGGTGATTCAGGCTGAAGACGATGGCAATCACTGCATCGAGGCAGATGGCATCGGGTCGTATTCATCCAAGACCACTGCTGTCGCGGATGACTTTATCGCGCGTGGTCTCAACAGCGCACCGACGATCAAGAACCTGACCTGCATTATTTCTCCCAACGCGACGGGTACTCATGACCCGGGTGCGGGCTGGAGATTACGTGAGGGTATTGACGCAACAATTCACAATTCGCTTGTCATTTCCTCCTTTATGGCAGACGCCGATGCAGCCGACACAGACGGTAACTACTGCTTCCGTCCGCAAAGCTATGGCACCAGTGTCACTGTCGATGGCGTAATCATGGCTTGCCAAGACAACTTCAAGGATGACGGTGCGACCGTTGCTGCAGCCAATGATATGCAATTTGCGACATTGACCGCAGGGGTTGCTACAGATCCTACCGCGACCGCAGACACTGGTTTGGTCGTGTTGGAAGGAACCCTACCTTTGTTTTCAGTGGCGCTTACCAACGCGTTGGTTGATGACGCTGCGCCGACTATTTCGGCGGCTGACGATCGGGCCTATGTAGGCGCTCTCTCAACAGCCGATGCGACCAACCCCTATGCCGGCTGGACCTATGGCATTTTTGAGGATAACCGCGCGCAACCTCTTTGGTTCGAATAAAGACCGAATCGGTTGCGATAGTAACAGCAGTGCAGCGGCCTGTTTGGCACTGCACTGTTCTATCCGATTCTCATTAAAGGGCCAATTTAGGGAAGGTAGAAAATGCAGAGATCATTGAAAGGTTTGGCGGCCTCGGTAGTGATGCTGAGTGTACTTGCTCCGCACGCGAGTGCAGAGCAGGTGCCAGGCGAGACTCAAGAAATGGCTAGAGCAGACAGCACCACGATGGAGGAGACAGTCGTGCTGGGGCGCCTCCAATCCGCAGCCCAATCTTTGCTGCAAGACCGGATTGAGGACGACGCACTTGTCGATTCTCTCGATTCCGAAACCATCAGCCGAATGGGCGATTCGACCGTGGCAGCATCGCTGCGCCGGGTCAGCGGATTGACCTTGGTAGGTGAAAAATTCGTCTATGTGCGCGGCCTCGGTGAACGCTATTCAAGCACGTCGCTAAACGGCGCATTCATTCCCTCGCCAGACCTGACGAGAAATGTGATTCCGCTGGACGTATTCCCGTCCTCCATCGTCAGTGCACTGTCCGTGCAAAAGACGTTTGCGCCGGATATTTCAGCAAATTACGCAGGCGGCGCAGTGGACATTTCGACCACGCCGTTTCCGGATCAAGGCCTGAATTTTTCCGCTGAGATTGGCGGTGGATGGAATTCCGAAGCGGATAATTTGAACAGCTATGCTGGAGGCTCCGACGATAAATGGGGTACCGACGACGGTACTCGTCAGCTGCCGTCGCAGATCCTTCAGGGCTTGCAGGCCTATCAGGGAAGCATTGGTGTGCAAAGTATTCTTGCGGGTCTGAACCGCACGGCTGGCGGCGGCTCGGCGGCAGAAGCGGTAGCAATTAACAATGGTTACGCCTTGGCGCTTAACCGCGATATGGCGCTCACCAGCGCAAGTTCGACACCAGACTTTGACAGTCGTTTTACGCTTGGTAATACCTACGACCTTGCTGAGGGTCTAGAGGGTGGTGTGCAGCTCAGCGGCGCGTATGCCACAAAGTGGCGCAACAAAGAGCGTTATCAGGCGATTTTCTCGATCCCCGATGAGCAATTTGAAAACGAATCCCAGACCACCTACTCGGTGGATATGACGGCCACGGCTACCCTCGGGCTGCGCTACATGGATGAGCATGAGCTTACCGTGGCTTCCTTGTTGCTACGTAACTCTGATGACGAAGTGGCGATCAGCGATTTCCATAATGAAAACCGCCAAGTCTCCAGTGGCCTTGGATTCCGCAGCTATCGCATGGAATTTGAACAGCGCGAAATGTTGGTTAATCAAATTAATGGCGAACATCTGCTTGGCTTCAATACCAAGGCGTTGCTGCGCGGTTGGTTTGACTGGGTACCAAGTGACGCTCAGCTGAAGTGGTTTTACTCTGACGCAAGCGCGAGCAGCGACATTCCCAACCGCGTGAATATGGCGTTCGATACCGTCGTCAATCCGCTCACTGCTGTTGTGCAAAGCGAGACTCTCAAGCGAGACTCCTCCGCTGTGGACTATCGTTTCACTGCTCTGGAGGATGCGGTAGAGAGCTACGGCTGGAAGGCAGAAATACCCTTCGCTCAAGGTCGTAACGAGTTAAATATCAAGTTTGGCTATCAGCACGACCGCAAGCTGCGCAACTATGCCCAGCGTGAGTTTGGCTTGGGTTCAGTCAGTGCACCGGATGCGGCACTTAACGGCGGTATTGCGGCAGTTTTGTCTGACACCAACATCGCTACCTTGGCGAATGGTTTCCGCGTTCAGGAACAAGGCTCTGGCTCTCGCAGCTATTTGGCGGCAACCATGGTCGATGCGTCATATGGGATGCTGGACTGGACCTACGACGACAGCTGGCGGATTACTGCCGGTGCTCGCTATGAAGACTACCGACAGGTAGCGCTGCCTTGGAACGTATTTGGCTATACGGTTGACCAACCTCAGTTACCGACGGATTCAGCCACCCTCAGTGCCGCCGCGTTTGCGAATGACGACTATTTCCCTTCGGTTGCTCTGGTTTATATGAGTGATTGGTTAGCCGAGACCTTTCAGTTGCGACTTTCCATCAGCGAAACCGCCATACGGCCTGATCTGCGGGAGGTTACCGATGCGAGCTATCAGGACCCCGTTACCAACGAGTTGGTGAACGGTAATCCCGATGTGGTGCCTTCCTCGGTGGAGAACATTGACCTTCGCGCTGAGTGGTTTTTCGCCAATGGCAACAACCTCACGATCTCGCTGTTCAACAAAAAGATAGCGGATCCTATCGAGTATTTCGAAAGCCCTGCCAGTGATACCAACACGGCCCGCACCATCGTCAATGCTGCCCAAACAAAGATTCAAGGCGTGGAAATCGATGGCGTGCTGGCACTGGGCTTTATCGGCGGCTGGGCTGAGCGTTATTTCGTGCAGGGTAACGCCACATTCCAAGATACGGAAACTGTCGCCGGGGCCAACGCAGACTCACCAACCAACAATGTTCGTCCTGCAACAGGCGCGTCAGATTATGTGGTGAACATGATGTTGGGCTTCGATTCGATGGACGGGCGGCACGCTGCCAATGTGCTCTATAACGTCTTCGGCGAACGCCTGTATGTGGCCGGGCGACTCGGCGCACCAGATGGCTACGAACAGCCCTTTCACTCGTTGGATCTGAACTACAGCTTCTACCCCACCGACAATTGGACCGTTAAGTTGAAAGTGCAGAATCTGTTGGATGAGACGGTGGAGATTGAGCGAGCGGGTGTGGTGACGTTCGCCGAGAATCCGGGCATGGCAGTTGCGCTGAAGGTCAAATACGACTTTTAGACATGTCGCCGAAAGTGCAACGTGCAGTCGCAGCGAGCTGGTGCCCAAGCAACGAGCCCCTGAGTTTGCCACTGGGGCATTCTCAGGGGTTCATCTCTATGCGGCCAAGGGGCCGTTTTCTGAGCGACTAACCTGAGGCTTCAATAGCCTCTAAAATGACTTCCTTGAGCTCCTCTGGCGCGGTCTGTGGACTGAATCGCCCGATTACCTCGCCGTTGCCATTGACCAAAAACTTGGCAAAGTTCCACGGAATATCCGCATTACCTTCTTCATCGGCACGAGCGCTCTTGAGCATGTCATACAGCTCGCAAGCTTGGCTGCCATTGACGTTTATCTTGCTGAAAATCGGAAAGTTCGCTTGGTATTTGCTCTGCGCAAACTCCAAAATTTCCGCATCAGTACCCGGTTCTTGGGCGCCAAACTGGTTACATGGAAAGGCCAAAACCGTAAAGGGCTGACCGCTAAATTCTTCTTGCAGAGTACGCAACCCGGCGTACTGATGGGTGAGGCCTCAGCGACTGGCGACGTTCACGATCAGGCACGCTTGACCGGCAAATTGATCGAAGCTGATAGCGTTGCCGTGGGCATCGGCCATGGTGATGGCGTGGAATGTTGTCATTATCTTTCCTCAGTCGTGTGAGCGTTGTTGGGAATTAGACCTTAGCGCAATCCGCGGGCAGGTCAAACGGCAGAAAACTTAGGCGGCAAACCGCAGTAGCACTGCTGGGATGATGCGTTTAAAATCCCAGCCCGGGAACTAGGCGAGACCGAGTTCAGAAAAGGGAGGAGGGGAGCAAAACGATCGTATTGATCGTCGTCCTGAACTTGCGCGCATGCGCATTCGATATCCTGATCTAAACTCTAAGCAGTCGCAGAGGCGGCGCTCAACACGCGCGTTAACCGTGTGTCCAGCGCGCTCTGATTTGGCTGTGGGGGATTTTCGTTGTGGCCTTAGTTCGAAACTGCTGGCGGTGTGAACCGCTGCAATGACATGAAGTTGTAAAAAAGAGGAATTAACGATGCGCGATGTTGTAATTGTCGATAGCGTACGCACGGGCCTAACCAAGGCCTTTCGTGGAAGCTTTAACCTGACTCGCTCAGACGATCTGTTGGCCCACTGCATAGATTCACTGCTAGACCGTAATCCGCAGCTCGGACCCGATGAAGTAGAAGATGTATACGTAGGTGCCGCCAGTCACACCGGCGAGCAAGACGGCAACTTGGCCCGTTTGGCCGTTGTCCTTTCCAAGCTGCCAATAACCGCAGCTGGTGTCACCATCAACCGCTTTTGCTCGTCCGGCCTGCAGTCTATTGCGCTGGCAGCGAACCAAATCGCCATGGGTCAGACCGAGGTCGCCATCGCCGGCGGTGTCGACAGCATCTCCATGCGTACCCGCCAAGAGCCCGGTAAGTCGAAGCAGAACCAGCGTCTGCTCGAAGAAAAGCCAGAGATTTTCATGGCTATGGGCAACACCGCAGAGGTTGTCGCACGGCGCTATCAGGTGACCCGCGAAGCGCAGGATGAGTACGCCCTGCAAAGCCAGCAGCGCTATCAGGCGGCTGTCGAGGCGGGATCAATTGCCGAAGAGATCGTTGGCATGAATGCCACCATGCTCAAGGTGAACAAAGAAACCGGCGAAGAAACTCACGAGGAAGTTTGGGTTGATAAGGACGAGTGCAACCGTCCGCAAACCACGCTGGAAGGTCTGGCCTCTCTGCCTCCTGCGTTTGAAGAAGATGGCTCTGTTACTGCGGGGAACGCCTCACAGTTGTCCGACGGTGCTTCTATGACTTTGCTGATGAGTGCCGAGCGCGCTGCTCAGTTAGGTCTGACCCCAATGGGCATCTACCGCGGCTTTACTGTTGCCGGGTGTGAGCCGGATGAAATGGGTATCGGTCCTGTGTTTGCGATTCCGCGTTTGTTGAAGAACGCTGGTGTGGCAATCGATGATATTGATTTGTGGGAATTGAACGAAGCGTTCGCCTCTCAGTGTCTGTACTCCCGTGATGCCCTGGGCATCGACAACGAAAAGTACAATGTCCTTGGCGGCAGCATCTCTATCGGTCACCCATTCGGTATGACCGGTTCGCGTCAAACCGGCTCGATCCTGCGTGAGCTGAAGCGCCGCAACAAGAAGTATGGTGTTGTCACCATGTGTATTGGCGGTGGTCAGGGTGCAGCGGGCTTGTTTGAGTCAGTCTAAGCTTGTGATTAGCGCAGCCCGCTCTGGGCAGCGCTGAAGCCATCGCTGCAGACATCTTACGATGCATGAAGGGCGACCCCTACAGGGTCGCCTTTTTTTGTGCCCGTTTCTTACCTGCGACGACCAATAGTCAGGGTTTTGGAGTAACACTTTGAAACAAGGAAGGCTTGAAAAATGCTGGGCTTAGCGACGGTGGCGCTTGATAATAAGTCGGCTCAGGGATTGTCAGAGGAGTGCTCGCACGGCACCATGTATGCATGATTAACGGCAGGTTCAATTTGTTCACACGAGGACGCATCGACGGCCCCACGGACAACCGCAGCTATGGCATCGGAGCTCGCCTTGCCTGGGGTTGGGCGTTATGCCTGCTCGTTGGCCACAGTGCCACCACGTTAGCTGCAGAGTTAACCAATCCCCCTCTCGCCGATGTTCCGGCGGTTCAAACACATAGCGCTGCGAGTCCCCAACAGCGGTTTGCCAACCACAGTGACCAGCAAATTGGCGTCATGCTGCAGCGTTGGCCGCAGCTGGATGCTGCCCAGCGCCGCGATTTACTCGCCGAGGTACGCAAGCGTATGCGTCAGGCTAACGCGGTCAAGGCAAGCGCAGAAACTGCCAAAACGCGCAGCTCCGCAGCGTCGCTGACCCTGCGCATTAAGCGCGCTCAGAGTGCCCACAGTTATGGCCGCCAAGCAGTACGCCCGAACACACAAACGGTAGCGGAAGGCGCAACCCAACGCCAAGGACAAGCGCCGCGCGATGTCGTGATCCGCACCACGGTGACACAAATTTTACCTGACGGCAGTCGGCTCACCCGAGAGGAAACCCTCGTGCCGCGCTCGCTGCGCGAGGAACTGCTGCAGCCGCAGCAGCCTGGTGTTACAGCCGCCACGGCGCATTCCGCCGCGGTTCAGCCCCAGTCCCAATCTCCATCCCCATCCCCATCCCCATCCAAGGGCATGGTCCGCGTCATACGCGCTAAGGTGCGCTTTGGCGCAGGGTTCGATCAGCGCAGCCAGGGTGCTGCGCAGGGCGACCCCAGTGCTGCCCAAGTCCGTCGTGTATCCAGCGCCGATGGCGCCGCACCGGCAGTCGTGCAGGGCAGTACGCCCCAAGGCAAGTGATATGAGTGCGCTGCGCCCCCAAGAGGCCGAAGCTGAACACATTTTGGTGTTGGACGACGATCCGGAAATCTGCGAGTTAACCCAAGCCTATTTGCAGCAGCAGGGTTTTGTCGTGCACACCGTACAGTCAGGCGAGGCTCTCGACAGTTATCTCGACGAACATGCCGTGGACTTATTGGTTCTCGATCTGATGCTGCCGGGTGAGCACGGGCTGGCCATCGCGCAGCGGCTGAAAAAACATCGGGACCTACCCATTATTATCATTTCTGCCCAAGGCGACGATGTAGACCGCATCGTTGGCCTAGAGCTCGGCGCCGACGACTACCTTTCTAAGCCGTTTAATCCCCGTGAGTTGCTGGCGCGTATTAGAGCAGTATTGCGGCGCGCAGTGCGCCCGGTAGAGACCACGCCAGCAACCGCCTCGCTGGTAGTCTTTGGCGATTTCTCGCTCGACTTAGCAGCTCATCAACTGCGCCGTGGTGATGCAGATATCCCGTTAACCTCTGGCGAGTTCGACTTGCTGGCCATTTTAGTCGCGCACCCCAACAAGGTCCTGCACCGGGACCGAATTTTAGATCTGCTCACCGGGGCAGAGCGCTCACCCTTCGATCGCTCCATTGATGTACGCATTACCAGACTGCGCTCAAAGCTTGAGACGGATCCAGCTAACCCGATGTTCATTAAAACGATCTGGGGCAAGGGGTATATGTTTTGCCCGCTGACTGCCGATTCCAGTCACGCCCGGTAGTAGCGCGTTCCACTCCCGCAGATTCTGTCTTACATGAATTTGTTTAGCACAATCCCCAACTCGGTGTCCGTCCTGCCACAGTCGCTACTGGGTCGTACAACCCTAACCTTGGCAGTAAGCTCTTTTCTCATCGCGGTGGTTTCAACCATTGCGCTAAACCTCTTTGTTATCGAGCCGATCTCCGAGCGCTCCGCCGATGACGAGGCCGCGCTGCTGGTGCTGTCTGCGCAAACTTGGGTCGAGCTACCGCCCCAAGCGCGTCCATATTTCGAACTGGAGTTAGCCCAGAGTCACGACCTAATCATAAGCGTTGCGCAACAGTCGTTACCGCCGCTGCAACGCTATTTGCCGTTTACCGAAATGCTGCAAGAGAAACTACGAGGGCGGTTGGCGCTGGATGTCAGTATGTACGACGGCGATGATCTGGTCTGGGTCGACGTGCCCATGGCAGGCTACAACCTACAAATTGGCTTCTCGCCAGACCGTCGTGATGTGCAATTGCTTTATGTCGCCATCGTTATCGCCGGGCTTGGTGCAGGTATTGTCTTTCTGACCTCTTTGCTGATTGTGCGCAGAATCGCACGACCGCTGGTGCAAGTCGGCAATCAGGCCGAGGCCTTCCGAGGCTTGGCGGATATCGAACCACTGCCGGAAACAGGACCGCGCGAGTTGGTTTCACTGGCGCGCAACTTCAACACCATGGCCGAAGAAATAGCCCTATGGTTGGCCAACCGCACCACATTAATGGCAGGTATCTCTCATGACCTGCGAACCCCACTGACCCGTATGCGGCTTGCCTTGGAGCTGTTGCCAGACAGTGTTGATGAAGCGCTAGTGCAGCGCTTTGAACGCAATCTGGAAACCATGGACTTGCTGATTGGCGATGCATTGCGCTTCGCCCAAGGCACCCGCGAGTCCGTTCAACCGGTAGCGGTCATGGCCTTTGTGCAAGAAATTTTGGATACCTATGATCAGCCTATTGAGTTGAAATCGTCCGTTGGCGAAGACCAAGTGGTTGCACTGGCGCCCAATGCCTTTTCTCGGGTGCTGTCGAACTTGGTGGGTAACGGCACTAAGTACGCCAACCAGGTGCAGGTATCACTGAGCGCTCACGAAATCGTTGTCAGTGATGACGGCCCGGGTATTCCCGCCGCTGAACGCAGCAGTGTGTTCCAGCCGTTCTATCGTTTAGAGGCCTCGCGCAATATGAGTACCGGCGGCAGCGGACTGGGCTTGGCGGTGGTGCAGCAGCTCAGTGCAGCACACGGCTGGCAAATCGAAATTGGCGAATCGGACAAGGGCGGCGCGGCGATCCATTGGCGGTATGCCGTAGAAAAGTGAGAACCTATAGTCATTTGTCTGTCGAGAACCCTCCGAAGTGAAATTTTCTTTCGCCCTTTGATACAAATTGTCACAAAAAACGCCGTGACAGAAATGCTCTGGAAACCCCTCCAACCCATAGTGAAAGCGTCACTGTAACGGTGGCAGTTCTCTCCAGATCTCGAGAGTGAACGCGGTTCTAAGGGGGTGTAGTGCTGTCACGCGAGCACTAGTAAACGCAACCGGGCCTGAACGAAGACACAGAATCTACCGGTTCTCAATGTCGAGCAGGCTTCCTTACTGGGATTGGTAACCAAGGACGCTCTGAAGTGCACGAGATCATTCTGAAGCCGCCGGTTTTCTCTCCAGGCCGGCGGCTTCTCTTT
>JAACDW010000092.1 GCA_009936775.1 Pseudomonadota bacterium | reverse complement strand
TTCTTTGTTCTTTGTTCTTTGTTCTTTGTTCTTTGTTCTTTGTCAGCTCAGCAATCCGGCAGCAAAGTCGCGCAACCCGCAGCAGCGTTTAGCCGTCGTGCAGCCGATAGACTCGGCTCGCCGTATCGTGAAAAAGCGCATCCTGCTCTGAGGTCGACATACCGCTTACCAATTTTTTACAGGCATTCCAGAACACCCGATAAGAGCAACTTTGACGATCTACTGGAAAGTTACTCTCGAACATGCAGCGCTGCGCGCCAAAGTGCTCAATAGCCCAACGATAATAGCGGCCGGTCTGCGCCACCAGTTCATCCGACGACGCCGGCGTTGCTCGTCGGTGCCAGCCAAAGCCATTGATCGGCATGGCGATGCCGCCAAGTTTGGCGTAAACGTTGGGGCACTTTGCTAACGCCTTAAAGTCTTGCTGCCATTGACAGTAGATGGATTCTTGCTGCCCTGCATAGGGACCTATCCCCAACGGCCCACAGAAGTGGTCGGCAATAATTGTCAGCCTTGGAAAGTCCTGAGCTAGCTCTATTAGCTCTGGCAACTGTGGGTGATACAGCCAAGCATCAAAACTCAGGCCGCGTTTTTGCAGTTCGCTAAGGCCTTGCCGAAAGATAGGGTCGCGCAGCAGGTGCTCACTGGGGTTGGTATGTGAATTGCGCACGGCCTCGCTGGCATCCCATCCGGCAGCATGTCGTATGCCTCGAAACCGCGCAGAAACAGTCATATGGGCATCGAGTATGGGTGCAACGGCGGCCCCCAAGGTCAGATCAGCAAAGCCGACTATGCCAGCGCAGGCTCTGGCTGTGCCATAGCCGCCAGAAGCTGACATGGCGGCGATGCCGTTAACAAACTCGGTTTCGCCTAGCGCTGCCTCTGCCACCGGGCCCTGTGCTCGATACATGGCACCACATTCCATAAACACGGTGCTCACCACATTGTGACCGTCGCCAATGTCTTCGAGTAGCTGCGGCAGCAAATAAGGATTTTGGGCGTGATCCCAGAGATGATGATGCGGGTCGCAGATTGGCCGATCGGCATCCAGCACCGGCTCCTGCAGCTGCTGCAGCCAGCGGTCTTGATCCGCTTTAACGGCCATTAACGAGCCACCACTAGTAAACTACCACCGAGCGAATACTCTCGCCGGCATGCATCAGGTCAAAGCCCTCATTGATGTCGGCCAGCGTAAGCTGGTGCGTAATCAAATCATCGATATTGATTTTACCGTCCATATACCAGTCAACGATCTGCGGCACATCCGTGCGGCCCTTGGCGCCACCAAACGCAGTGCCCTTCCAGGTCCGCCCCGTATCCAGTTGAAAGGGTCGGGTAGCGATTTCCTCGCCGGCACCAGCCACACCAATGATAATGCTTTCACCCCAACCCTTATGACAGCATTCCAAGGCTTGCCGCATAACCTGGGTATTGCCAATGCACTCAAACGAATAGTCAACGCCACCGTCAGTCAGGTCGACTATGGCAGCTACCGGATCGTCGACGTTTTGTGGATTGATAAAGTCGGTCATACCGAAACGCTCACCGAGTGGCTGGCGGGCAGCGTTTAAATCGATACCAATAATGCGCTCGGCTCCAGCTAAGCGCGCACCTTGGATCACATTCAGGCCAATGCCGCCCAACCCAAACACCGCCACCGTGGCGCCCGCTTCAACCTTAGCGGTATTCATCACCGCACCCAGCCCAGTGGTGACCCCACAGCCGATATAACACACCTCGTCGAAGGGTGCATCGGAGCGAATTTTCGCCAGCGCTATTTCCGGTACTACCGTGAAGTTGGCGAAGGTGGAGGTGCCCATATAGTGGTAGAGCATCGTGCCGCCAATGGAAAAGCGTGAACTGCCATCGGGCATAACACCCCGACCTTGGGTGTCGCGAATGGCACCGCAGAGATTGGTTTTGCCAGACAGGCAAAACTTACATTGTCTGCATTCCGGGGTGTACAGAGGAATCACATGATCTCCTACCGCCAAGCTGCTCACTCCTGCCCCAACCTCGCGCACAATACCCGCCCCCTCATGACCCAAAATCGACGGGAAAATACCCTCTGGGTCGCCACCAGAAAGAGTAAAGGCATCGGTGTGGCAGATTCCGGTAGCCATCACCTCTATCAGCACCTCGCCGGTCCTCGGGCCGTCAAGGTCCACGGTTTCAACGCTCAGTGGTTGCCCTGCCGCGTAAGCTATCGCTGCCTTGGTCTGCATAGCACTCCTCCTCTGCTAAGTGGCCTGAGTTTAGCATTCAAAGCGCCGAGCACACCGCACAAAGCTGCCATATGAAGCGGCTAAAAAATACGGTTTCCCCTAGAAGGGCTGATAAACTGCAAACATGTTTTTGCCGTCGACTTACAGCGCAACTACCCGCCTCTGTACCGGCGTTTCCGGCGCTGGGATCAGCTACGCATTAGCAAGCCGAGCGAACCCATGCGCCTAACGACTCGCATGGTTCTGGCGGCGCGTAAATGGCAGCTGCTGCTGCCCTTGGCGCCGACACTCCAGCACTACCAAAAAAGCGATTTCAGCCACGACCTTGCGGCTGGCATCGTAGTGGGCATGGTCACCGTGCCACAGGCGGTAGCCTACGCTTATTTGGCTGGATTACCGCCCCAAGCGGGTTTGTATGCCTGCCTGCTGCCCATGTTGATTTACGCCTGTTTTGGCAGTTCTAAGCATCTGGTAGTTGGGCCGGTGGCCGTCGCCGCACTGCTGGTTGCATCGGCAATTGCCGAACATGCACCCCGCTTCGATGGCGCTTACCTGGTGATCTCAAGCCTGCTGTGTTTAGAAGTTGGCTGCCTGCTGCTGATTCTGCGCATCCTCAATATGGGCGGATTGGTCAATCTGCTCAGCCATCCGGTAATCACTGGCTTCGTCAACGCCGCCGCAGCGCTCATCATCATCTCCCAACTGCCTGCCATAACCGGCGTGGCCGTAGACCAAGTCGGCAGCCCGTTAGCGCAGCTTGTTGGTTGGCTGCAGGGCCTTGGTGAACTGCAGCCCGTGACCTTGACCATTGGTGCAGCGGCTCTAGGCTTTTTGCTGATCGCCAAAGCGCTCATCGCACAGATGCTGCGACTTACTGGCATAACGCATAGCGCCAACCATCCGCTGACAAGAACTGGACCACTGTGGGTAGCCCTCGTCGGTATCGCGGTGGTTTCAGGCTTTGACCTTGGCACACGGACCGAAACCGTCGGCACCGTTGTCGGCGGATTGCCGCAACTGGCTTGGCCCACCGCAGACCTTGCGCTGTGGCTGGCACTGCTGCCATCTGCTGCAGTAATTGCGGTAATTACCTACATTGAGAGTTATTCCATTGGCGCCACGCTTGCAGCCCGAGAGCGCGACCAAATCAGACCCAATCAAGAACTCATCGCGCTTGGCGCAGCCAATATAGGCGCGGCCCTAAGTGCGGCCTATCCGGTTGCCGGCTCGTTTTCTCGCTCTGGGGTGAACTACGCGGCCGGCGCACGCACACCGGTAAGTTCGATTTTCTGCGCCGTCATCATTGCGCTGACGTTGGCCTTCTTCACCGATGCCTTTACCAACCTACCCAAGGCCGTCCTGGCCGCCATCGTTATGGTCTCAGTCCTCAACCTGATTGACCTGGGCAGCTGGCGCAAAAATTGGCGGGTCTATCGACAGGATTGTTGGACCGAGTGGGGTACCGCCCTTGGGGTGCTATTTTTTGGCGTTGAAGTCGGCCTGCTGCTAGGTATCGCTCTGTCCATCGCTTTCTTTCTGCGCGCGTCCAGCAAACCGGTGATTACCCAAATCGGCAGGCTGGGCGACAGCCAGCAGTTTCGCTCAGCCAAGCGCTACAACGTCAAGTTACACCAGCAGGTACTGGCGCTGCGCATCGACGAAAACATTTTCTTTGCCAACGCCAAGCAAATTGAAGAACGCGTAGTGGGCCGGGCGCTGCGGCGCCACGGCACCTGCGATGTACTGCTCGCCTGCGGCGCTGTAAACCGTATCGACAGCACCGGGCACGCAATGTTGTTGCGCATGAGCCATACCTTGGCCGAGGCTGGTATTCGTCTGAGCCTGAGTGAGGTTAAAGGACCACTGATGCAGGAACTCAACCTCGCTCGCTTCGCAGACAATATCAGCGGCGCGATGTATTTCAGCAATGACGAGGCGATGCGCGAGTTGACCGCCCAACCGCCAGCGCACGAGGTGCCTGATGACGCTACTTGACCGCTATCTAACAGGTAAGTGCCTCGCAGCGATTACTACCGTGGTGGCGGTGCTCGCTGCACTCACTGTGCTGTTCGCGCTGATCGAGGAACTGGACGAGGACAACGCGCACTACGGGTTTGGCCAGGCCTTGCAGTATCTGCTGCTGACCATGCCCCGGCGCGTCGAAGAGCTGTTGGCCTATGGCGTTTTCATCGGTCTGCTGCTGGCCCTTGGCGATTTGTCCGAGGGCGGCGAACTCACAGCAATGCGCGCAGCTGGGGTCTCGCCGGGGCGCATCATGCTCGCTCTGCTGCCGACCTTGGGCATTTGCCTTCTGATGAGCCTAGCGCTCAGTGAGTTGCTGTCGCCTGCAGGGGAGCGAGCGGGTGAACGGTACAAGCAGACAGCGCTGCTGGCATTGGTCGCCAAGCCGTCCGCTGCTGCGGCTTACATCCCCCCTGAGGATGGCGTTTGACTGCGCCGTAATCTGGCCGCGGGCAGCGAATACGCGCACATTGGAGGCATGGACGCAGCCGGTGAGCTGGTCAACGTTCAGCTCTATCAGTTGA
>JAACDW010000091.1 GCA_009936775.1 Pseudomonadota bacterium | reverse complement strand
GCGTCGTTCACCGGCTCCAACGCTTTGCCAAGCAAACGCTGGGCCTGACCGAGGGCCGTCTCGTCGCGGCGGTCCGGCGGCAGCAGCACAGTCTGCACCACAATAGTATTGACCGGCGGCATCACCATGCCTTCGCAGTAGTGGAACCACTGCAGGAACTCGGCAAACATAGCGTCGTCCTGCGCGGGACGTAGACCACCATTTTTATGCCGCGCCAAGACATATTCGACAATGGCGCCAGATTCAAAAATACGAACATCGCCGTCGTCCAGCACGGGCACGCGGCCCAGCGGGTGGCGCGCTCGATGCGCCTCAGACTTGAGATCCTGGGGATGAAAAGCCATTTTGTTGATGTCGTAAGGCAGCCCAAGTTCTTCCAACAGCCAAACGATACGTCCAGCACGAGAATTCGGTGCAAAATGCAGTGTTAACAAAATAAATCCCTCCTCTGGGTATAAAAATAAACAGCCGCAGCGTTGCTTGCTGTCAGCGGCGCCAATAGTCTGCGGAGATAGTAGTAATGATCGGCCCTTTGTACAAAGGGCATACCGCAATTAGCCTAGCGCAACGCGGCTTCCAGCAACTTGCTCACGGCGAGCAATTGGTCGGTATCAGCGCGCACAGGCTCTTGTGGGTTGAGGCTCGGCCAGAGCTGCTTGGCCGCGGCAACCTGCGCCAGTAGCACCTCGCGCGCTTTCGATGCCTCGCAACGCTGGATCAATTTTTCAGCAATCTGCACGAATCCTCTGGCATCTTGGTACTCCTGCAGGTCCACGATGACGCCGGACTGTAGTCCAGCCTGATATTCTACAAATGCTTGGGCGACGAGATTCTTTGCGACCCGAAAATTGGCTACACAGTTGAGCTGTTGGCTGGCGACAATAGTGTCAATCGCCGCCATAACCTGCCGATAGGCAGGCTCAAACGCGCCGTCTGAGGATGTACCGAATTTGCCGGACATATGCTCCAGTTCCTGAGCGAAGCCCGACGAATCGATGGCAGCAAAAAAGGGCAATAACTCCTGATACACCTCTTGGGCAGGATGTTTAGCATGCTTTGCCGCTAGGGGCATTTGATCCGCTTCAACCAACTGGGCGGCCACCCACAGGTGACCTTGAATCAGCGCGAGCTTGGTTACAAATTCAACTCGCTCGTTAAGTGTTATCGATGCAGCAGGCGCAGGCTGATCAGCAAGAACAGAGACAGCGACGGGGACAGGGACAAAATCAAGACCTGGGGCTGCCATTGCTGAAGAACCGCTGCACGCGAGCGCAACGCACAGCAACATCTTTGCAGGTCGTGTTTTACGCCTTGCCGTTGGCATCATTTCTTTAACCGTCACGTCGCCATAATTCATAGCGGATCCTCGCAGCGCATTTGGTCGTCGGGCGGTCACGCCGATAGATGATAACGCTTCTCATTTTCAACGCAACGCCCAGCAGATTTGTTAGCATTGGACATGCTTAAAAATCTCCCGCGGGTCATCGCAGCTGAACTGGCCCTGCACAAACACAACAAGGTCAATCGACAAGGCGTGGTGAGTGCCGACGCTCAGACCTACCATGTCATAGAGAACGTACTGCCTGCTCAGGTGTATCAAGGCCTGCTGACAGCCGTTGACGAGCTGCACAGCACCGCTGTGAGGGAAAACAGCCACTGGCGCAAAGGCCAAGCAGTGGGTGGACATGAGCTAATGCAAGGTGCTGCAGCACCTTGGCTGGATCATTTCTCTCGCCAGCCATTTATCGAAAAACTTCGCACTGCTACCGGCATCAAAACCCTATCCTTGGTGCCTGAGGAGGATACCAATCGATTAAGTCTGTTGTTCTACGACGAGCCACAGGCAGCCGACGAGAGCGGCGACGGTACCGACTGGCACATGGACGGCAGTATTTATCTCGGTGCACGCTGGGCGGGCATTTTGACGCTCGTTGAAAACACCCATGACCTGACCTCAAAGCTGGAGCTGCAGCCCCACGGTGCACTGACACAAATCAGCAAAACAAACCTCAACAACTCGCTGATTTTATTTCAAGGCGACCATGTGCTGCACCGCGTGCGCTCCTTGGCTAGTGGCGAGCGCCGAGTGGTCATGAGCCTACTCTTTTCCGATTGGCCCGTGCGCACGCGTAACCCTTGGCTGCGACGCTATCAGGCAAACGTTAATTTAGCCTTTTATGGTAGTTCACAAGCCTGACAAAAGACGCTTATTTGAAATATCGCCTGCCCCAAATTCTCGCTACCATTGGCGTGTTTGCCCAATGCGCATTGCAAGCACATTGGTGCGCATTGTCAG
>JAACDW010000090.1 GCA_009936775.1 Pseudomonadota bacterium | reverse complement strand
GTGCTCGCCGACACGACCGTGCTCGCCACGCTGCCGCCCCGGGAGTATGCGGCCGGGTTGGCGGAAGTGATCAAGTACGGGGTCATTGATGATGTGGAATTTTTCGACTACCTAGAAGCCAACGTGTCACCCTTAGCGCAGCGCGCCAGCGCGACATTGCAACACGTCATTTTGCGCTCATGCGCCAGTAAGGCAAAAGTCGTCAGTGAAGACGAGCGTGAATCTGGTCGCAGGGCGATTTTGAACTTTGGCCACACGTTTGGGCATGCCATAGAAAAACTTGCAGGCTATGGGCAATGGCTGCACGGTGAGGCGGTGGCCATCGGCATGGTGATGGCAGCACAGCTGTCGGTCCTGCACTGTGGTTTTCCCCCTGCCGACGTTCAACGTTTGCGCGCACTGTTGCAAGCCCTTGGCTTGCCGGTCGCCTTGGGCCAGCGCCGCATCGGTGTAGACGCCATGATCGAGGCCATGGGCATGGACAAAAAGGTTAGTGACGGACGCCTGAAGTTTGTGCTGGCGCGCCAGCTCGGAGATGTGATCATCAGTGATGATGTGAGTCTGCACGAGTTGCGCGAGTTGCTTGCCGAACAAATGTCATGATCTCGATCAAGCTCAGCCAGTGCGTATGTGTTGGTTTACTGGTGCTATTGGGGCCGTCTAGCTACGCTGCGCCTCAAGCAAATGGTCCGTCTTTGCCAAGCCTTGGCATCGCCAAGGCCGAATGGCTAGTGCGTCAACCCGATGAGGCCTATACCCTGCAGTTGCTGACGGTTTCGTCGCCAGCCCAGCTGCAGAGATTTGTGGACGGCGAGCCAGGTCTTGGCGAGTACCCGCTGGCAGCGTTTCGCTACAAAAGTAATAACAAACTACTTTACGTGCTCACCGCCGGCAGCTTTGCTACTGCGCAGGCCGCCTTGCTCGCACAGCAGCGCATCGCGCTGACTGGTGTTGCCAACAATACGACCTGGGTGCGGTCGATGGCTGAGGTAAAGCGCAGCATTCGCACGACGCTGCAAAATTGAGCAGTCAGCGTAGGGGTTAGGTAAGCGTTAGGGCAGCTCGGTGGCGCCCATGAGGTGGCGGTCGATTTCTCGCGCAGCTTCCCTGCCCTCGTTGATCGCGCGCACAACTAACGATTGTCCTCGGCGGCAGTCGCCGGCAACAAAAACGTTATCTACGTTAGTTTTGTAACAACCGTACTCGGCCTTGTAGTTGGAGCGTTCGTCGTACTCAAGGCCCAACGGGTCAGAGGCAGCATGCTCCGGCCCAAGAAATCCCATCGCCAAGAACACTAGGTCCGCTGGCCAGTCTTTTTCGCTACCCGGGACATTCTCAAATTTGCCGTCTTTCATTTCGACTTCAACAGTGCGGACACCGGTGAGCTCGCCCTGCTCGTTGCCAAGGAAGCACAGGGAAGAAACAGAATAGACGCGGGGGTCTTCGCCCTGTACTTCAGCAGCTTCTTCATGACCATAGTCGACGCGGAAAATTTTCGGCCATGTTGGCCAGGGGTTGTTGGCTTCGCGGCTCTCTGGCGGTTTCGGAAACAGCTCGAAGTTCACCAGGCTCTTGCAGCCGTGGCGCAACGACGTACCGATGCAGTCGGTGCCTGTATCACCGCCACCGATCACGATGACATCCTTGCCCTTGGCAGAAATGTGGTTGCCGTCTTGCAATTCAGAATCCAACAGGCTTTTGGTGTTAGCGCTGAGGAAGTCCATGGCGAAATGTACGCCCTTGAATTCACGGCCCTCAATGGGTAGGTCTCTGGGCACCGTCGCACCTGTGGTCAGCAGCACGATTTCATGCTGCTGCTGAAGCTCGGTAACCGACACGCTATCGGCACTGCCGTCACCCACAGAGGTGCTGGTAATGAATGTGATGCCAGCTTCGCGCAGTAAGTTAACACGCCGTTCTACAACGTCTTCCTTGCCCAGCTTCATGTTGGGTATGCCATACATCAGTAACCCGCCTATGCGGTCGGCGCGTTCGTATACGGTGACACTATGGCCCACACGATTGAGCTGGTCGGCGGCGGCGAGTCCGGCCGGTCCTGAGCCAACGATGGCTATGGTTTTGCCCGTGCGTGAGCTTGGTGTATTCGGGGTTACCCAGCCTTCTTCAAAACCCCGGTCGATAATGGCCATCTCAATATTCTTGATAGTCACTGCTGGATCAGTAATGCCCAAGACACAGGATCCTTCGCACGGAGCGGGGCAAACCCGCCCGGTGAACTCAGGAAAGTTATTGGTCTTTTGCAATCTGTCTAGGGCCTGCCGCCACTCGTCACGAAACACTAAGTCGTTGAATTCCGGGATAAGGTTATGAATGGGGCAGCCTTCCTCCGACTGACAAAATGGCACGCCGCAGTCCATGCAGCGGGCACTTTGGGTGCTCAGTCGCTGCACGTCATGGTTGATGTAAATTTCGTTGAAATCCAACAGGCGTTCTTTGGCCGGCCGATAGGGAGCGGCCTGTCGCGGGAATTCCATAAAACCAGTGGGTTTACCCATATGCTCTTTCTTACCGTTCTTGCTGTTTTTATCCTGCGCGAGGCTTAGCCCGCACTAATCTTTTGCGCCTGCTCTTGCAGTACGCGCTTGTAATCCTTGGGCATGACTTTGACGAAGTCGCCAACGCTGTTCGTCCAGTCTGCGAGCACTGCTGCTGCGACCGACGATGCTGTGAATGCCAAGTGATTTTCAATCAACTGTCGCAGTTCTGTCAGATCGGCATCGGTTTCTACGGCGTCTAAGTCGACCATTTCGGCGTTGCAGTTGGCAGTAAATTGCCCGCTCGGGTCCCAAATGTAGGCGATGCCGCCACTCATGCCGGCGGCAAAGTCGCGTCCTGTGGTTCCTAGAATTACCACGCGGCCACCAGTCATGTATTCGCAGCCATGATCGCCGACGCCTTCGACTACCGCTCGTGCTCCGCTGTTGCGCACACAAAAACGCTCTGCCGCGATGCCGCGAAAGTAGGCGTCGCCTGAGGTGGCACCGTAAAGAGCGACATTGCCCAACAAGATATTCTCTTCAGCAGCAAAGCTACTGTTCTTTGGTGGGTAAAGGATAACCCGGCCACCGGACAGCCCTTTGCCGACGAAGTCGTTAGCGTCGCCCTCGACTTCAAGGGTGATGCCCTTGGCAAGGAAGCAACCTAAGCTTTGGCCAGCGCTGCCGTTGAGCTTAAAGCGCATGGTGTCATCGGGCAGCATCTGCGGCCCCACTCGGGTAATGACTTGATTCGATAGCATGGCCCCAACCACGCGGTTGGTGTTGACGATGGGCAGCTCTGCGCGAACCCGTTCACCGCGCTCTAAGGCGGGTTCGGCAAGTTCAATCAGCTGATTGTCCAGCGCCTTGTGCAGCTGGTGGTCTTGCTGGTGAATAGCATAACTGCCAAGGAATTCGTCTGGGATCTCTGGCTGCGCCAGGATGGCGGACAAATCAATGCCCGCTGATTTCCAGTGTGCTATGGCAGCATCGGTTTTCAGTAGGTCAGCACGACCAATCAGCTCGTTGACCGTAGCCACACCCAGTTCGGCCATAATCTGACGCATCTCGTTGGCCACCATAAAGAGATAGTTGACGACATGTTCCGGCTGACCGTTGAATTTTTTGCGCAACTCAGGATCTTGGGTAGCAATGCCCACCGGGCAGGTGTTCAGGTGGCACTTGCGCATCATAATGCAGCCCAAGGCGATAAGCGGCGCGGTGGCAAAGCCATACTCTTCCGCGCCCAGCAGTGCGGCGATAGCGACGTCGCGGCCGGTTTTAATCTGACCGTCGGTTTGTAATACCACCCGCGAGCGCAGGTTATTCATCACCAGCGTTTGGTGGGTTTCAGCGATACCCAATTCCCAGGGTACGCCGGCATGCTTAATCGATGTCAGCGGTGAAGCGCCCGTGCCGCCAGAATCTCCGGCTACAACAATATGATCGGCACGCGCCTTGGTAACCCCAGCGGCAACCGTGCCGACACCGATTTCCGCACCGAGTTTGACGCTGATACGTGCCTTGGGGTTGGCGTTTTTCAGATCGTGGATCAGCTGCGCCATATCCTCGATGGAGTAAATATCGTGGTGGGGTGGCGGACTGATTAGACCAACGCCAGGAGTAGAATGGCGCAGGCTGGCAATGTAGTCGTCGACCTTGCCTCCGGGTAGTTCACCCCCCTCGCCGGGTTTAGCGCCTTGGATTACCTTGATTTGCAGTTCGTCTGCATTGCTGAGGTAGTTGATGGTGACGCCAAAGCGACCGCTGGCAACCTGCTTAATGGCCGAGCGCTTCGAGTCGCCGTTTGCCATGGCAATAAAGCGGTTGGCGTCTTCGCCGCCTTCGCCGGTATTCGACTTGCCGCCCATGCGGTTCATGGCTATGGCTAGCGACTCGTGAGCTTCGGCGCTAATGGAGCCAAAACTCATGGCCCCGGTAGCGAAGCGTTTAACGATTTCGCCCGCCGGCTCGACATCATCAAGGGTAATGCCGGCAGCGGGAAAATTGAAATCGAGTAACCCGCGCAGGGTTGCCTTGCGGGTGTTGTCTTGGTTGACCTGTTGGGCAAAAGTCCAGTACGCGTCTTCGCTATTGGTACGGGCTGCAGCCTGCAAACTGGCAACAGACTTGGGGTCCCACATGTGCGTATCACCATGTCGGCGCCAGTGAAAATCGCCCGGGTTCGGCAGAACGCTTATCGTCGCTTGGTCACGTTGCGGGTAGCCAATGCTGTGGCGGCGCTGCATTTCTTCAGCCAACACATCCATAGAAACGCCTTCGACTCGGCTCGCGGTGCCGACAAAGGACTGTGCGATAACATCCTTGGCCAGACCCACGGCTTCAAAAATCTGTGCGCCTTTGTACGACTGCAGGGTAGAGATGCCCATCTTTGCCATAACCTTGAGCATGCCCTTGGCAACCGCTTTCCGGTAGCCGCGTACGATGTCGGCTTGGGTTGAGACATCTGCTGTCTGCTCGAATGCGCCTTTTTCTTGGGCATCCCAAAGGGCTTCAAACGCAAGATAGGGGTTGATCGCGTCTGCGCCATAGCCCACTAGCAGACAGTGATGATGTACTTCTCTGGCTTCACCGGTTTCAACGATCAAACCGATCTGACTGCGTTCGGCCTTAGCAATCAGGGCATGATGTACGCTGCCAACGGCTAACAAGGCGCTCATGGCGATTCGGTCGATACCCATAAGGCGATCACTGAGAACCACCAAGCTGAAACCGTCTGCGATGGCCTGGCTGGCTTCTGTGTTGATGCGCTGTAAGGCCTCTTGCAGAGCCGCTACACCACTGTTGGCAGGATAGGTAATGTCGATAACCGCTGTGCGCCATCCCCGGTGATCCATGTCGGTAATAGAAGCCAGTTCGTCATTGGTCAGAATTGGATGGGGTATGCGCAGCCGGTGGGCATTTTTTGCCTCGGTTTGCAGGAGGTTTTGCTCTGGTCCGATATAGCAGTCCAGCGCCATGATGACTTCTTCACGGATGGAGTCGATGGGTGGGTTAGTGACCTGCGCAAAGCGCTGTTTGAAGTAGTCGTAGAGCATGCGTGGCTTTTCCGACATTACCGCCAGCGCGGCGTCGTTGCCCATGGAGCCTAGCGGATCACGCAGCTCTTTTATCATTGGCAGCAGCATGAACTGCATGGTCTCTTGGGTGTAGCCCAGCGCCTGCATGCGCGACGTGAGCGTGACATGGTTCAGGCTTTTGCCCTTGATCTGGGGCAAATCGGTTAGCTCGATACGTTGTTCTTCGAGCCATTTCTGATAGGGACGACGGTTCGCCAGATCGGCCTTGAGCTCCTCATCAGGGATCATGCGTCCCTGTTCAAAATCAATGAGGAAAATACGCCCCGGTTGCAGGCGGCCTTTCTTAATTACCTTGGCCGCGTCTACGGGTACGACGCCAACCTCAGAAGCCATAATGCAGATATCGTCGTCGGTAATGTAATAGCGCGATGGCCGCAAACCGTTGCGGTCGAGTACCGCGCCAATGCATGAGCCGTCAGAGAAAGCGATAGAGGCCGGCCCATCCCATGGTTCGATGAGACAGGAGTGATACTCGTAAAAGGCTTTTTTCTCAGCCGACATACCACTGTGCTGTTGCCACGCCTCGGGAATCATCATCAACAAGGCTTCAGGCAAAGAGCGGCCGGACATGAGTAGGAATTCAAACACGTTATCGAAAGTGCCGGAGTCGGAGCAGTCGGGTTCAACGATTGGAAACAGCTTGCTTATCTCGTCGCCGAAGTAGTCTGAGGCAACCGTACCTTCCCGGGCGTTCATGGCGTTGATGTTACCCAACAGGGTGTTGATCTCACCGTTGTGACTCATAAAGCGGTTGGGCTGGGCGCGGTCCCATGACGGGAAAGTATTGGTGCTGAAGCGCGAGTGCACCATGGCCATGTGGCTTTCAAATGCCGTATTTGTCAGGTCCGGATAGAATGGAAAAAGCTGATCGGGGGTAAGCATGCCCTTGTAGATAATGACGTTAGTCGACAGCGAGCACATGTAAAACAAATGCGACTGACTTACGTCCTCGTCGGCGCGAACAAGGTGCGCGCAATGCTTGCGGATAGTGTAAAGCTTGCGTTCGAATGACTCGTTTTCCATGCCACCGATAGCGCCCTTGCCGACGAACAGCTGTTCGAAGTAAGGCATGGCGGCTCGAGCCGCTTTACCAACATTTGCAGTATCTGCAGCTGTGGGTAGGTCACGCCAGCCGATCAGCGTCTGGCCAGCGGCGCTGATGGCAGTTTCGATAAGCGCCTTGCAGCGCGCACGCTCGGCGGCGTCGGTAGGTAGAAAAATATTGCCGACGCCGTATTCGCCGGGGGTGGGAAGCTCGCGGCCAAACAAATCTTTGGCCATGCCATTGAATGAGCTGTGGGGAATGCCGGTCATAACGCCAGCGCCATCACCGGTGTTGGTTTCATAGCCGACGCCACCACGATGCTCCATGCAGCAGTTCATGGCGAAGGCGTCTTGCAGAATTTTATGGCTGGGTCGGCCCTTGATGTCACAAACAAAACCTACGCCGCAGCCGTCTTTTTCGTTGGCCGGATCGTATAGCCCGTTTTTCTGCGGGAAGTTGCCGTTAAATGTCAGCGTCATAAATCGTCTCAGTTTTGCCGTACCCGAATGGTTGCCGACCTGCGCTCGGGTGCTGCCCGGCGCGCAATGAATCGCCCCACAAGGTTGTACGTAGGGCCGATTTTGAGGGTCACGGTGCCTGAACTGCGCGCCATGCGAGCAATCATTGGCATTTTTTAATATGGTTTGACAGATGCTCTGACAGATCTTCTCTCAATTTGTCTGTACAAGAGCGTCGGATGAGGCCTCTCAACCGGGTCGCAACATTCTCAAAATTACTCTATGGAATCAAGCCTGTGGTGGGTTGTGTCGAAGGTCCAGCAACACATGCGATGCCCCAAATCGGTGCGGTTATTGGGTCGGTTCACGGGCTGATTCCCAATACAAGACTGTTTTATGAGCATTGATCAGAGCCATCAGGTGGTCGCCCACACGGTGTTGTGGCGCCCAACGGGCACAGGTATGCAGGTGCTGTTGCAGCAACGCCAGCGGACTGGTTACTTGGATGGCCATTGGGTTTACCCCGGTGGTCGCGTGCGGTTTGGCGAGCGGCCTCAGATGGCAGCCAGTCGGGAGAGCGCGGAGGAAGTTGGGGTGCAAATTATGCAGTCGCGCATGCTGGCCTGTTTGAGTTATGCAGTGAGTCTGCGCGCAGACCCCGAGTCAGGGCGTCCTTAAGGCGCAGACAGTGGGGTGAACTTTGTTTTTCACAGCAACCGCTGGCGTGGCGAGCCAAAGGCACTAGAACCGCATTTACACAGTGCGCCGCAATTTTTTGCTGTTGACCAGATACCGCTGCCGCATCCGCCGTGGGTCGCAGACGTAGCGGTGGCGCTAACTCGGCTGCCCCAAGTGCTCCTCAGGCATTACGGGTAGGCAGCAAGCGATGAGGCAAATGTGGCCCGCACAGCCCAAGAGCAATTTCCTTGCGGTATTTTTATCTTAGACCACATAGAATGCGCCACGCTGAAAACTACTTGTCCAATCTGTGAGAGAAAAACCATGAAAGATCCAGTTCGTGTCACCATTACAGGCGCCGCAGGCCAAATCGGCTATGCGCTGCTTTTCCGAGTCGCTTCTGGCGCCATGCTGGGCAACGACCAACCGGTAATCTTACAGCTGCTGGAAATTACCCCGGCTCTGGATGCGGTAAAAGGTGTGGTCATGGAACTGGATGACTGCGCTTTTCCTTTGTTGCAGGACGTTATTTACACCGACGACGCCAATGTCGCCTTCAAAGACACAGACTATGCGTTGCTGGTTGGTTCACGACCTCGTGGTCCTGGCATGGAACGTAAAGACCTGCTCGAAGCCAACGCCGCGATTTTTTCCGCTCAAGGCAAGGCCCTTAACGATAATGCGTCGAGGGATGTTAAAGTGCTGGTGGTTGGCAACCCGGCCAACACCAATGCCCTGATTGCCCAACGTAATGCGCCAGATCTGCAGGCGCGCAATTTTACTGCCATGACGCGACTCGACCACAATCGTGCCATGGCGCAACTGGCCGCCAAGGCTGGCAAGCATGTCTCACAGGTCACAGGCCTGTGCATTTGGGGCAACCACTCTGCGACTCAATATCCGGATATTCATCGCGCCAGTGTGGCGGGCGAGGACGCCATGTCGATGATTGATATGGACTGGTACACCGGCGACTTCATTCCCACAGTGCAGCAGCGCGGTGCAGCCATTATTGAAGCACGCGGTGCCTCCAGCGCAGCTTCCGCGGCAAATGCGGCCATTGACCACATGCGCGACTGGGCTTTGGGCAGCGATACGGTACTTTCCATGGGTGTGTACAGCGACGGCAGCTACGGTGTCGCCGAGGGTCTGATTTATTCCTTTCCGGTTACCTGCAGCAATGGCGACTGGAGCATTGTTCAAGGCCTGGAGATCAATGCCTTCAGCCAAGAAAAAATGGCTGCTACCGAAACCGAGCTGACCGAAGAACGCGATGCGGTAGCGCATCTTCTGCCCTAGGTTATGCAAAACCCACGTGCCGGTAGATTGACATACCGGCGGCCGTTTTTAGTGTGAAAGACGTTATTTTAGGATAGCCCTGTAGAGAGTTTCGGGGTAAAACGTTGGCAGCGAATCACTAACGGGAGAGTGGAAAATGCCAGTAACGCTGAACATCAATGGGCGCTCTGTTGCCTTAGATATTGCAGATGATACGCCGCTGCTCTGGGCGGTACGCGACGAGTTGCATCTGAAAGGAACCAAATTCGGCTGCGGCATTGGCATGTGCGGAGCCTGCACAGTGCACATCAATGGCGTGGCTCAACGTTCCTGCATTACCTTGGTAGGCAGTGTTGCGGATGCATCCATCACCACCATTGAGGGGTTAAGCGCTGCGGGTGAGCATCCGCTGCAGCAAGCCTGGGTAGCGGCCCAAACACCACAATGTGGCTACTGCCAGTCTGGGCAAATTATGCAGGCGGCAAGTTTGCTGGCGCAAAACAGTAAACCCAGTGATGCGGATATCGACGCCGCCATGGGCGGCAACCTATGTCGGTGCATGGCCTACACGCGTATCAAGAAGGCGATAAAAATGGCCGCTGCTGCTGACGACTTGGCGATAAACGTAGGTGCGGAGGCGGATCATGTCTAAGCAAGATCAAGTCGCACCAACACAAGCACCAATAGATGGCCAAGCAAATGGCATGACTCGTCGCGGCTTCATGGTGGGTTCCATGGGAGCAGGTGTTGCCATGGCCTTTGTGCCCATGTCCATGCTCAGCGGCTGTGCTGAAGAAGTCCTGACGAAGCAGCGATTCGAACCAACGGTTTGGTACAGCATTCAACCCAGTGGCGCGATCAGCGTGAAAATCACCAAGGCCGAGATGGGTCAGCATATTGGCACCGCACTTGCGCGTATTGTCGCCGAAGAGTTGGAAGCGGATTGGAACGATGTCAGCATTGACTACGTTGATACCGACGCCAAATACGGTACCTATGTTACCGGCGGTAGCTGGTCGGTCTTCACCAGTTTCGACCAGCTCAGCCGCGCCGGTGCGGCGGGTCGAGTGACCTTAATCGAAGCCGCTGCAAAACTGATGGGTGTGGCTGCTACAG